>JAQCBQ010000218.1 GCA_027621385.1 Bacteroidota bacterium
CTAGAAGGGCCCCGCAACCCGCAACCCAATTGGGATGTAAACAGCGCCGCCTATTGGGGGTATGGATGTTTGGGTGGCTCCCCCGGATATCTGGTGCCAGAAAATTGCCTCATGGGCGAATTTAGTCCATCGCACACTCCTCAATCCATTTACCCAAATCCATCGGATTCCTATGTTGTCATTCCTGATGCGGCTGAAAAACTAGAGTTGATGGATGCGCAGGGGAAAATTTTCATGCAGCATTTTGACAGTGTGGAAGGTCTTCAACTGCAGTTGAATGCATTGCCCTCTGGAATTTACATCCTTCAGCAAACGTTTTCAACCGGATTTGTACATCGGCAACGGTTAATTCACCTTCCCAAATGAAGAAATTAAATCCCCTTTTTGGCTTGCTGTGTTGGGTTACTTGGCAACTATCGTCTGCTCAACTAGTCATCAATGAATATTCCTGTTCCAATTACAACGATTATGCAGATCAGTTTGGAGATTATGAAGATTGGATTGAGCTGTATAATCCCAGCGGAGCGCCCGTAAGTACCGCGGGATTGTTTTTAAGCGACAATCCTGCGAACCCCTTAAAATGGCCCATTCCCACTACGAATGTTCCTGCGGGGGGCCATCTACTTGTCTTTGCGTCCGATTTAAATATTACAAATTCTCCCCCCTACCATACCAGCTTCAAACTGCGTCAAAGCGAAAATCCGGAATCCATTGTTTTGAGCGATGTGATGGGTACGCCTATAGATCAGGTTTCCATTCAAAAGGCCGCCAGAAACCATTCGGCGGGCAGAAGTACCGATGGTGCTGCCACTTGGGCTTTCTTTTCAAATCCAACCCCCAATGCTTCAAATACAGGAGCCTTTACCAATTATATGCCGCCCGTCACCGTTAGTGTGCCCAGAGGATTTTACACAGCAAACCAATCCGTCGCTTTAGCCTGCACCGACCCCAGCGCTGAAATTCGATATACCTTGAATGGGGCAGAACCCACCCCCACCTCAAACTTGTATACCGGACCCATTGCCATTAATGCCACCACGGTATTGCGGGCTCGGGCCTTCCCAACCGTGGCAGGCTTTCTGCCAGGCTGGGTAAGCACGAATACCTATTTTATCAATGAAAGTTTTAGCCTTCCGGTAGTCAGTCTTTCCTCCACCGATTACAATGCCATTTTTTCCAATGGTAACTTACGCATTTTCTCACATTTGGAATATTTTTCTGCCGGGCAGCAGTTTTTATTTGAGTCGTACGGAGAAGTAAACAAGCATGGGAATGATTCATGGGCCTTTCCACAAAAGGGCATCGATTTTATTACCAAAGATGAATGCGGATATGACCAGGAAATGAATTATCCCATTTTTCATACCAGTTCCCGCCCAGATTATCAGCGAATTATGTTCAAGGCCGGAGCCTCAGACAATTATCCGTTCACCTGGGGTAATGGAGGCTGTCATCTGCGCGATGCATTTGTACAAAGTTTGGCAGAGAAAATCGGCATGAACCTTGACCTTCGTCGCCTTGAACACTGCATTGTATTTATCAATGGGAATTATTGGGGAATTTATGAATGCCGCGAAAAGGTGAACGACCCCGATTACACCAAATTTTACCATGGACAAGAGAAAAAGGATTTAGATTTTCTGAGCTATTGGGGTTCTCTAAAAGTCAGGTATGGTTCTCCGGCCGACTGGAACAACCTATACAATTATGTTACTTCCAACTCCATGCAAGTTCAGGCAAACTATCAAACGGTAGCCAGTCAGATGGATTTAAATAACGTCATTGACTACATGATTATTAATACTTGGTCAGTCAATTCAGACTGGTTAAACTGGAACACCATGTGGTGGAAAGGAAATGGAGGGAATGGCGTGCCTTGGCGGTATGCCCTTTGGGATCAAGACAACATCTTTAACCTTGGTCACAACTATACTGGGCTTCCCACTACCGGATTTAATGCAGATCCTTGCGAATACGATGACATGTTTCCGAACTCCGGACCCAACATCGGGCACATGGTTATTTTTAGTAAACTCATGGAAAATCCAGGGTTTAAAGCCGCTTACCTTAATCGGTATCAACAGCTTTCTGCGGGTGGACTATCATGCCCTTACGTATTAACCCATTTGGATTCCATTATTAATATTTTGAGTGTTGAAATGCCTAAGCACATTAACCGTTGGGGCGGATCTATGAACGAATGGCAAACCAACCTTCAATTTCTACGCGATCAAATCACCGGTCGGTGTCAAGTGATTGAACAAGGGCTTGAAGATTGCTATGATGTAGATGGCCCCCACCCTGTTGTCATCAACGTATGGCCTCCCAATTCTGGAGATGTTAATTTTAATGGTGTTCAACAGGCCAATTACCCTTGGACACAAAGTTGGTTTGGTAATTTGCAAGCCAATATGAGTGCCACAGCCAAAGTGGGATGGAACTTTTCGCACTGGGAGTTGTTCAACCATTCTTTAACTCCAGATTCTACGGTTAATCCTGCCTCTTTTTTACTGTTGCAGGCAGATAGTATCGTCGCCATTTTTGTTCGAACCGATTCGTTAACCTTAACGTACGATGTGAGTCCGCCGCTCAGCGGAAGCATTCGAAGCAACGGCACCGTCATACCTGTTTACCCCTTAACTCAAACGCAATTGGCCGGAAATGTGCTAAACTTGGAAGCACTTCCCGTCGCCGGCTATCTTTTTGATTACTGGGAAATTTTCCATCACTCGCTTTCTCCAGATTCATCGGCCGCACAGTCCATGCTCACGTTTGGAGAAACAGACACCCTAATTGCACATTTTGTTCGTGAACCCGACAATCCCATCGACCCTCCTCCCCCACCTTCCAATATGGATGATGAGGCCTTGTGGTTGCCCAATGCTTTTACCGTTAACGGAGATGGTTTGAATGAGGTGTTCAAGGTGTACCACAATGCCACCATCACTGAAGGGACATTCTCTATTTTTGACCGCTGGGGCGAGCTGTTGTTTACGGCTAAAAACTTGAATCAGTGGTGGGATGGCAATTATATGAATCAGCCCTGCATGGAAGGAGTATATACCGTCGCCGTTCGGTATTACAATGCCAAAGAAAAGCGCTGGAAAACAAGGGTTGCCAATGTCAATTTGATTCGATAAAAAGAAAAAGATCTGCCGCTTTGTGTTCTTGCAGGTTAGCTTTCTAAAAACCACCCAATTTCTTTTGGTGGGCCTCGGTTTTGTTGGATGCCTGTTTTCCCAGCCAAGGTATCCTAAGCTGGCATTGGAACTAAAAAGCTGTAAACCGGAGTATGCAGAAGGTGAAGTCGTTCAATTGGAACTGAGGATAACAAATCTTGATTCCCAGTTGGCTTTTCCGTTGATTGTTCCAGGCACTGGTTCTAACCCAGCGCAGCTACTCCAACTCCAAATTTTTGACAAGGCAAATAACACTCGGATTTTAC
>JAQCBQ010000219.1 GCA_027621385.1 Bacteroidota bacterium
TGATGGCTTAAAAAATATGCCCCTGTGCCGATCTGTTTGGAAATGCCAAGCAGCAGCAAAAACGTTCAGATTACAGCATTTAAAGAGTGATTTACTTCATATATTTCATTATCTTGTAGCGTATTAACCCAAAAATGTCTGAACTTTGACTTTAGAATTGGAATATTTGGTGCGTTCAAGCCCCAAAATCCTCTTTAAATTTTTAAGCAAACCTGAAGCGCTGCAAGAATGGTTCGCAGATGAAGTAAATAAAGAGCAAGATGTATTTTCTTTTACCTGGGATGGTGAAGAAGAACGAGCCCAGTTGCTTGAAATGAAAGATCCTGAATTGATTCGTTTTCAATGGATTGATGGTGAACGAAAGGGCGATTCATTTGGATTTAGAATTGAAAAGGACGATTTAACCGGAGGCGTGGCCTTATGGATATCTGATGATGTTCCTTCCGAAAAACAAGATGAATATACCCTGATTTGGAATGCTCAAATTGAAGCATTAATGAAGGTTCTGGGTTCCTGATTGTGTACCTTTGGACCTTTGGTTCTGAATGAAACGTCTTGGTGTCCTTTTGTTGCGCATGTATGTAGGGCCATTTTTAATGACCTTTTTCATTGCGCTTTTTGTTTTGGTCATGCAGTTTCTGTGGAAGCATATTGATGACCTGGCCGGTAAAGGATTGGAATGGACGGTGATTCTTCAACTGTTATTTTATGCCAGCGCAACCCTGGTACCCTTGGCTTTGCCGCTGGCGGTTTTGTTGTCTTCCATTATGACCATGGGTCAGCTGGGAGAAAATTTAGAATTGGTGGCCGCTAAATCCTCCGGTATTTCCCTGCTTCGCTTGTTAAGGCCCCTGGTGATGTTCATTGTTTTTGTAGGTTTTGGCGCTTTTTTGTTCAGCAATTACCTGATGCCCGTTGCCAACTTCAAGGCCAAAAACCTATTGTCAGCCATTCGCTCAACCCGGCCTACCCTTGAACTGCAAGAAGGCATCTTTTACCAAGGATTATCGGGAATTTCAGTGTATGTTGGGAAAAAGGATCCCGACGGAAAAACCATATACGATGTTATGGTGTACGACCATAGCCGCGGAGGTTTAGGGGCTTCGAGGGTGACATTGGCAAAACGAGGCCGCATTTACCCAACCACCGATGAAAATTACTTGGTGTTGGAATTGAACGATGGAGTCCGCTACGACGATTCGGATTTTTACTTGCAGACCTACAATAAAATGCGATTTTTCAAAGAATCGTTTAAAAAGCAGCAGCTTTGGATTGATATGTCTTCCTTTACCGTAGATACCAAAGCCAACCGCGATTATTTAAAGCATTCGTACACCATGATGAATGTGGTTCAGCTGCAAGAGGTGTACGGCAGCATTCGCTCTGATTTGCGAAAACAGCAGCTGTATGAAGCCAATCAAAACCTAAGTGCCTTGAATGGTGCGGCGTATTCCAATGCAGAATCGGCCCCAATGGCCCCCATGTTGGAAACAGAAGCCGCTTTTGCCAAACCACAGCTCAGCTCAGCTGTGGTTCAAATTGACTTGAAAAGGGAATCTGCCAAACAATTCTTTTCTCAACCTGAGCACCAAGCCATTTTGGCCGAAGCTAAAAACCAATGGAATGCCTTTAAGCAGCAAGCAGAACAACGCATTCAAAATGCCGAGGCAACCGATAAAAATCTGGTGATAAACCGGGTAGAATGGCATCGAAAGTTCACCCTGGCCTTTGCTTGCATCGTCTTCTTTTTTATTGGGGCGCCCCTGGGAGCCATTATTCGGAAAGGCGGATTGGGATTGCCTTTGATTCTGTGTATCCTTATATTTATTGGGTATTATGTGTTTTCAACCTTAACCGAAAAGTCGGCTAAAAACATGAATCTAGATCCCTTTTTCGGAATGTGGTTGAGCAGCTTGGTGCTGCTGCCTATTGGTCTGTTTTTAACCCTGAAGGTGTCAACCGAAAGTCCTTGGTTTCAATGGGAGACTTATCGCCGATGGATGCGCAACCGATGAAGCTTAGGGTATTGCTGCTGAGTTCAAAACCGGCATTTCCTACGCTGGACGGAGGCTGTAAGGCCACCGCCTCGATGCTTCAATTGCTGCATGAGGCCGGGTGCCATGTCGATGTACTGAGCTTATCCACCTACAAGCACCCATTTTCGCTGTCGGCTTTTCCTCCGCCTTGGAACCGGGCCGAGCGTTGCATTCAGCTGCCGGTAGATACCCGTTTCAGGCCTTTGGATGTGGCGGCGTTGTTGTTCTCTTCTTCTAGCTATCAGGTTCAGCGTTTTCGACGCTTTAGCCGGGCAGATTTGGCCAAGGTGCAGTGCTGGCTGAATGACCGTCGGTATGACATTGTGCTGTGGGACAGCATCTATTCCATGGCTATAGCTGAGGACTTAACATTTGAGGGAAATCCAAGGCAGATTGCCCGAATTCACAACGTAGAGCACCACATTTCACGATTTCTGCATTTACCTTCTTGGATTCAGGCAGTGTTGAAAAAAGAGCAGAAACGGCTTGAGGCATTCGAACTAAGGTGTTGGAAGCGGGTAGATGAAATTTGGGCCATGACAAAGGAAGATGCCGATCAGGTCAGTACAGGGGTTTCTACTCTGGTGCGGTGCCTGGCAGTACCTATGCAGGTTGAAGCCAGAGACTGGCCTACTGCTCCCCTTCGGTTTTTCCACTTGGGGGCTATGGATTGGAAACCCAATGTGCAGGGCTTAGAATGGCTGTTGGCCAAGGTTTGGCCTATGGTTTTGGCGGTTCGTCCCGAGGCGGAATTGCATCTGGCAGGCCGCGCATTTCCTCCTGAATTTGCTCAGGGAGTCTCGGGCGTGGTGGTGCATGGTGAAGTCGAATCGGCCCAGGACTTTACAGCTCAACATCATGTTTTGGTTGTACCTGTTTTTGAGGGCTCCGGCATTCGGATAAAAACGGTGGAAGCCGCTTTACAAGGGCGCATGGTGATCAGTACAAGCAAAGGCGCGGCAGGGCTTCCTGATTCCGTACTTGGCCAGATTCGATTGGCCGATACCGCGGAAGAAATGGCTCAACAGATGCTCGATTGTCTACAGAATCCTTCGGCGGCACAGGCCCAGGCAGCTTCCCTTCAACAGGCCATGTTGACGTTCGCCGGCTGGAATTCAGCCCTAAGCACACTAAACACATTCTTACGCTCATGAATCTGACCTATGTGCTCATGGCCTTGATTGCAGGCATCAGTTTTCTGGGGTTTTGGATGCCCGGGTTGAAGGCGGCAGGATGTTTTTCTCCGTACGAAACCGTGCACCAAGGCAAATGGTGGCAATTGTTTACCCATGGTTTTTTTCATGCTGATTTCATGCACCTTGCCTTTAATTTATGGGTTTTTTATTTGATGGGAGTGCCTGTTGAGTCCTACTTGAATATGGTTCAAGGA
>JAQCBQ010000220.1 GCA_027621385.1 Bacteroidota bacterium
GACATCGTTTTCATACAGCAAGCGAATATCTGGAATTTGATACTTCAACATGGCCAAGCGGTCTATTCCTATTCCAAATGCATAACCACTGTACACTTCAGGGTCGATGTTGCAATTCTCCAATACAGCAGGGTCAACCAAACCGCATCCTAAAATTTCCATCCAGGCAATTTCTCCGTCGGGTTTTTTCCGACCAATATCCATTTCGGCGCTAGGTTCGGTAAAGGGGAAAAAACTGGGGCGGAAGCGAACTTCAAAATCTTTTCCAAAAAATTGATCGACGAAATAATACAGCACCTCCTTCATGTGGGCGAAAGAAACGTCGGTATCAATAACTAGTCCTTCGATTTGATGAAAAACGGGGCTATGGGTAGCGTCGTTGTCGCAGCGGTAAACTCGGCCGGGAGCGATGACACGTATTGGAGGTTTTTGATTCAACATGGTTCGAATCTGAACTCCGCTGGTATGCGTTCGCAACAACCGGTCGGCTTGGCCTTGCATAAAAAACGTGTCCTGCATATCGCGGGCAGGGTGGTTCTCAGGAAAATTCAAGGCCGTAAAATTATGCCAATCGTCCTCAATTTCAGGACCGGTGGCAACACGAAAACCAATTCGGTTAAAAAGGGCTATCAGTTCATTTTCCACCTGAGTTAGAGGATGCAAACTTCCAACCGGAAGAGGAATGGAAGGCAGTGTAATATCATCCCAGGGCAAAGTAACAACGGTAGCCAGTTGATCTAAGGCTTGTTGATGCATCTCTGTGGCCTGCGATTTCAATCGATTCAATTCAGAGCCCCATTTTGGCTTTTCAGAACCGGGTAGGGCTCTGAATTCATCCATGGCCAACTGCAAGAGTCCATTCTTTCCAAGAATCTCGCGTTTAAACTCTTCGCAATCTGCTTTTGACTTTAATTCTGCCTGAGCCATTCTTCGACTGATTTCCTGCAGTAACTTTTCCATGATTCCAGTTTTCTACAAAGATAATCCAGCAGGTGGATTTCCCGATTATGAAAAAAAATCCCTACATTTACATTTATTACACACTTATGATTCGTACGTTAACCGCTGTTTTCCTAAGTCTGGGCCTGGCTTTTAGCTCTACAGGCTGCTACGAAGAACCGGCCCCCGGTACTGTTGTTGTAACTGTACTTGATGCGCAAGGATTTAAAGTTTCTGAAGCAGAAGTTCGCTTCATTCAAACCGGAAATGGAGCAGGAATCATTGATGTTACCAAGTATTCCAACGCAGCAGGAGAGGTTACCTACACCCATACCGATCCCATTTCTGATTTGCCACTGGAAGTCGTTTTGAATGTAAGTGGTAAAAAAGCAGATTTGGTCGGTCAGACCGTGGTTCGTGTCATTCCTGGTGAAACCACCCGCGAGATACTGCAACTCTATAATTAATCATGCGTTCAACGCTTCGACCCGAGCTTGAATTTCAGGCCGAATGGTCGAATTTACTCCACACCCTTCAGGATGTATTGGGTGATAAGCCCGATTTGGAAGCCATACTTATGTTGATTGGCTTACAAGAAATTGGTTTAGGTCCGATTAAAATGAACAAACAGCAAAAAATGGAATGCCTGCATGTGGCCATTTGTTCCCTATTGCTGCCCTACGGCTATTATGGATTTCTTGGACGGGATGAAGAAGGATGGCCACATTTTGAATTGCTCAAGCCCATTCCGGAACTGTCAGCAACCCAACAACACAAGTTTATAAAGACTGCCATTATTGGCTATTTTAAGGCCGATTAAGGCAGAAAACAACCCAGCTGGGTTGTTAAACAACTTTAAATGAAGAAATAGAGTGTACAAAAATGGGCTCAAGCTCGTTTCTGAACCAAATCTATTTATTCATGAAGTATTTACATCTTTCAAACTTGGACGAATTTATTCGACAGCCGATGGCGGTAGTGATGTTTTCATTGCCTGAGGGTATCGGTTGTTGGGAATGCGAGGTAAACAAAAAAAAACTGGAATATGCCCAGTCATTGGTAGAAATAGCCATAAATGAACTGGCAGATCCAAGGAATAAGGCCTTTTTAAATGCCTATTATCCGGAAGAGCAGGTGGGTTTGTTTATCATAGAGATGAACGTGAAGGAAGAGGCAGACATATTGAAATATTATGAAATTACAGAATTGCCCGCAGTAGTACGGTTCGAGTATGGAGTTCCCGTTGAACGGCACAACAGATTAGCAGATGGACATACTTTATTCAAGTTGTTGTTCCGACACGATTTGGATGAAATTTAATGGAAATTGAACGCATTTAAACATCGATATGCAAAACCTAACCACCATCGAGGAGTTCTATGAATTTGTAAAAACAGGCCGTGTTATGGTTCTTGTTATTAGCGATTTTGATGGGACAAGTAAGTACATGAAAAAGTTAGTAGATGCGGAGTATTACTATGCCATTTTACTTGGTTATTTAAACCAGAAAGAACTGAATTTTAAAGTTGGAATTATTGATATCGGGGTTGAGGTAGAAAAAACTGCGGCACTTGCAACGCATTTAAAAATACGAAACCTACCTACTTCATTTTTTTATAAAAATGGAGAACGCATCCTTTTTTCTGTTGGGGCTGATAAAAAGTTTATTGACTTTTTTCATTCTGAATTGGAAGTTGAAAAAGGCAATCAAAGTTCCGATTAACCTTCCATTTTAGTAATCCGATCGGCATGACGACCACCTTCAAATGGAGTAGATAAAAAAGCTTCGATGCATCGAATTGCCTCTTCTGCTTCAATAAACCTTCCGGGTAAAGCCAATACATTGGCATTGTTATGAGCCCTGGAAAGCGCAGCTATTTCAGCATTCCAAACCAAAGCAGATCGAATTCCCTTTGTTTTATTGGCGGTAATATTAACACCTTGACCGCTGCCACAAATCAAAATACCAAAATCAAATTGACCCTTTGCAACGGCGGTAGACAGTGCCTTTGCAACATCAGGGTAATCTACCCTATCTAAAGAAAAAGCGCCAAAATCATGTACTGAAAATCCTTGATTCAAAAGGTATTCCAGTACTGTTGCTTTTAATTCAAAACCGGCATGATCGCTGCCTATGGCTAAGGTTGGTTTATTGGTATTCATGATTGCACGGTTAACAAGGCTGTTAAAACCTGTTGATAAGTGTTCAATTTTTTATTTGCTCAGCAAAGATACATGTATATCGGGCTGAGTTATGAACAATCCAAATTTAGGATGCTGAAATTTTAATTGAGTTTCAAGCATTGAATTGACAATTTAAATTGTCTTGAACTGGAAAAAAGGGAATTCACATCGAACAATTCACAGGTTTATAAAATTGTTAATAAACCAATCAAACCAAATCTATTCAATGGATAGAGCAATAAAGCCTTGTTTAGAATATGTTGATAAACTGTGAATAGGAATG
>JAQCBQ010000023.1 GCA_027621385.1 Bacteroidota bacterium
CCTCTTTATTTTATTTCAAATTCTGAAAAATTAATTTAACGACACCAATTTTTGCTCTCCTTTGGGATTTTTCGGAATCCTAAATTTTCAGCAAGTCAGTTTGTACCTTTGCACCATGAAATGGATTGAAGAACTACAGCGCAGAAGGACCTTTGCCGTGATTTCCCACCCCGATGCCGGGAAAACGACCCTCACTGAAAAATTACTGCTTTTCGGAGGAGCCATCCAAACCGCCGGTGCTGTGAAGTCAAATAAAATAACAAAAACGGCCACCTCCGATTTTATGGAAATTGAAAAGCAACGGGGCATCTCTGTGGCTACTTCTGTAATGGGGTTTGAATATAAATCAGTTAAAATTAACCTGCTCGATACACCCGGCCACAAAGATTTTGCAGAAGATACCTACCGCACGTTAACAGCAGTAGATAGCGTAATCCTGGTTATCGATGCCGCAAATGGGGTGGAAGCACAAACAGAACGCCTGATGGAAGTATGCCGCATGCGCGATACTCCCGTAATGGTGTTTATCAACAAAATGGACCGCGAAGGAAAAGACCCCTTCGATCTTATGGATGAACTCGAAAATAAATTGAACATTAAGGTTCAACCCCTTTCCTGGCCTATCAATATGGGCGACCGATTTAAAGGAGTGTACAACATTATTCGAGGACAACTCAATCTGTTTAGTCCCAATAAAACGGGCATTTCAGATGACCTCCGTTCTTTTTCAAATCTACAAGATCCTCAGTTGGATAAAGAACTCGGAGAACGAGATGCCACCCAACTCCGCGAAGATTTGGAATTAATTCATGGCGTATATGATCCCTTCTCAGTCGATACGTACTTGGCAGGAAAACTGGCGCCCGTTTTCTTTGGATCTGCTGTCAATAATTTTGGAGTTCAAGAATTGCTCGATTCGTTCATTGAACTTGCTCCTCCCCCCAAAGGCAGAGAATCGACAGAAGGTTTTGTCGATAGCAATACCGATGCCTTCAGCGGGTTTGTATTTAAAATTCATGCCAACCTAGATCCCCGCCACCGCGACCGAATTGCTTTTTTGCGCATCGTTTCCGGCACGTTCAATCGTCATGAATTTTATACCCATGTCCGCCAACAAAAACAAATGAGATTTAGCAATCCAACCAGTTTTATGGCTCAAGATAAGGAGGTGATTGATCGGGCTTACCCCGGAGATGTAATCGGTTTGTACGATTCAGGGAATTTCAAGATTGGCGATACTTTAACTTCCGGATCTTCCTTTTTTTATAAAGGTATTCCCAGCTTCTCCCCCGAAATTTTTAAAGAACTCATCAATCTAGACCCCCTGAAAAGCAAGCAACTGGAAAAAGGAATTGAACAGCTTACCGATGAGGGAGTAGCCCAATTGTTCCGCTTGCAGCCCGGAAACCGCAAGGTGATTGGAACGGTAGGCGAGTTGCAATTCGAAGTGATTCAATACCGATTGGAACACGAATACAAAGCCGCTTGTCGATTCCAGGCAATGAATTTCCATAAGGCCTGCTGGATGACCACCGAAACCCCCGCAAAATTAGATGAGTTTTTGCGCCGTAAAGCAGATAATATTGGGTTTGATAAAGACAACAATCCTGTCTTTCTTTCCCCATCTGCTTTCCTGCTAAATATGGCAAGGCAAGACTACCCTGAAATTGAATTCCACACGACCTCAGACTTCAAATCCCAACTCACATAACCCCATTAGGAATACCCATTTGCTTCCTCTTCCAACTCAAGCCAAAGGGCCATTTTCTCCTCAATCTTTGAACTGATAGAGGCCAACGCTTCACTAAGGTTGTTTAGCGTTTCATAGGTTTGATTTGTGATCAATAACTGCTCTTCCAATTGGCTTTTTTCTGCTTCCAATGCCTCTATTTCATTGGGTAGCATTTCCAACATTCGCTTTTGCTGATAACTTAATTTTGTCTTTGTTTTTTGAACCGCTATCGGCTGTTGATTCTCCTCTTGCGGCTGACTGGATTTTGAAGCAGCCCCTTCCTTTAGCTCTTCCCTGTAAGCGGTGAAGGATCCACCAAATACAGAACAACCCCCTTTCCCGTCCAAAACAATCAGCTGGTCAGCAATCCGGTCTACAAAAAAACGGTCGTGCGACACCATGATAATGCAGCCCCCAAAATCATCTAGGTATTCCTCCAATTTTTGAAGGGTTAATACATCTAAATCGTTGGTAGGCTCATCTAAAATCAAAAAGTTAGGTTGACGCAGCAACATGTGAAGCAAGGCTAATCTTCTGCGCTCACCACCGCTTAACTTCGAAATATAGGTGTATTGAACCGAAGGGGGGAAATCAAACCGAGTCAATAATTGCGAGGCGGTCACCCGTCCTTTTCTTTGATTATCAAAATACTCGGCAGTTTCCTTTACATATTCAATAATGCGCTTATCTCCAGGAAGTTCAGCACTGTCTTGAGAAAAGTACCCAAATTCAACGGTTTCTCCCACAATCACTTTCCCGGTGTCTGTTGGAAGCTGTCCGGTCAATATTTTTAACATGCTGGTTTTTCCTGTTCCATTGTCTCCAACAATGGCAATGCGCTCACCTTTCCGAAAACTGTAAGAAAATGGGCCAAATAAATGCTTGTTGCCGAAGTTTTTACTGATTTTGATGGCCTCTAGAATTTTACTTCCCAAGCGCTTCATGGGTACTTCCAATTCCAGCTGGGAATCATTCCTGCGGAATCGCGCTTTTTCTTTGAGGGTCTCAAATGCATTTAATCTACTTTTAGATTTGGTACTCCTGGCTTTTGGCATTTTCCGAACCCATTCCAATTCCGATTCAAATCGGTTGCGGTTCTTGGCAGCTTCGCTGTCCTCGGCCAAATGCCGCTGGGTTTTCTTTTCTAAAAAATTGGCATAATCCCCCTGATAGGTATATAGTTTGCCATTATCCAATTCTAAAATGCCAGTACAAACTGAATCTAAAAAATACCGGTCATGGGTTACCAACAATAAGGTTAAGGATGGAACAGATAAGGTTTCCTCCAGCCATTCAATCATGGGAATGTCCAAGTGGTTGGTGGGTTCGTCCAATAAGAGCAGATCGGGCTGTTCCAGTAACATCCCGGCCAAAGCCAATCTTCGTTTTTGACCTCCAGATAAGCTCCCCACTTTAGCCTTTAAATCGGGCAAACCCAGTTTGGCCGCCGCTTCCTGCATTTTTGCCTCAACTTCCCAAGCCTGTAAATTATCCATTTCGGTGGCTGCAGAGGCCATTTCTGATGAATCCCCAGCCTCTAACGCATTCCGATATCGGGAAATTACAGCATTAAACTGACCATTCCTTGGCAGCATGACCTCCTCTAAACTTGCCTCAGAATCAAAATTGGGTTCTTGATGCAAAAAGCCAATCCGGATTCCCTCTCGAATTACAACCTGACCCTGGTCTGCTGGCTCTAAACCAGCCATTATTTTCATTAGAGTGGATTTCCCGGAACCATTTTTTGCAATTAAAGCCCGCTTGTCTCCCCTTGCCAATCCAAAATTGATATCATTTAATACAACCCGTTCACCAAACGAGCGCGAAACATGCTCAACTGTCAATACATTCATTCCTCTGCTAGGATTATTTTGGCTTCTTTTTGCCTTTGTTACTGAGCAATCGGCTGATTATTTGCCGTCGCCATTATGGGAATACGAATCATGGGACTAACCCGGGCTTTCCCTCGGTAGTTTAAATTTACCCAGACCTGCAATTCTGTAACCCAACGATCTCCTTTCGCTTGGTCAGGGCGTTCAGCTTCATTTTTCTTTACCCATCGACCTGCGGGGTTCGACCCAATTAATTTATCCAGCGGCATTTCTACTACAATGGCTTCTTGCTTCGCCTTTAATTCAGGCTCCTTTAAATATTCTGTTTGAAAACTGGAATCTGCCCAAAATACGTGGATACCGCTTTTGCCTCGCCCCAAGGCCTCAACCTGAAACCGCTCACGAACATTGGGCTCCCAAATTCGAATGGGCTCGTCTGTTTTGTTTTTGATTTTTACCCGAAGCAGATTTTCCCCTAAATCCAGTTCAATTCCCAGGTCAACTTCTTTATATTCTACACTACGGTACCGATTTTTATGAACTAAAATCGTTTGATTTAACCCTAAAGCCCATTTAAACCGTTTTTCTGCAAATCCAAATACATGCAAATTACCCACCTTTAATTTAGGGGCTAAATGCTCTTTTTTCCCATGCCCTGCTTTGCGCTGCAACCGATTTAGCCTTCCTGACCAAATGGTTCCATAGGGAGCTTTTACCCAAGCACTATCCGAAATCAACGAATCAATAGAAACCAATGCCGGATTGCCTTTTACTAGACGAACGTAACGGCGACTTCCGGTTTGCTGCGCAACCAAAACCCAAGAAGGAGATTTTATGCCTGTATCTGCTCTTAAAAATTGGGTGTTCGGTTCACCTATATAATAGGAGTCGCTCGGACTTTGAATGCGCGGATTCATAATTGTACCACAGCCATTCAACACCAAAACACCCAATAACCCCAAAAGGAAACGCAATACCATGGAACAAATATAGTCAGACCTCCGTATATTGCAGCATGCTAAAACGATGGGTCGCCCGAAATCTAATGCTGGGCAGAGAACAAGGAGAGGCATTTCCCTCAGGAGAACACCTGTACGTGCCACCTCAAAATACGGCAACCGACAGCTATTATTTTTTTATTCGATCCGATACAGGAGCTACCCTAGTTTCAAGGTTGGCCTGTCGACAAAATATGGAATGTGAATTTTGGTTGGGAATTCATCTGCCCAATCAAAGTCCTTGGATATGGGAAGGAATCTCAACACAATTAAATACGCCATTTCCCAGCATTGAAGGGCTGGCTTTCATGCTCAATTCCGATTTATCCTGGACAATCAATATGGATTTGCCTCAATTCAATCTTAAGGGCAGCCTTAGGTTTACCCCAACAACGGGGATTCTGGATTTCGCCAAACTGCGGGATAAAAATCAAATCGCTTCTGCATTGGCCAAAATGCCCTGGAATGCCGCTTCGTTTAAAGCCCTTAAATCAATGAAGACCGAACACATAGAACAGGCTGGAATATGGAATGGAGAGTTGACCTGGAATGAAAATGTGCATTCAATGGTGGGAGTGGGAGCCCGAGACCACAGCCGAGGCGAACGAAACTGGAAACGCTGGAATTCCCATTGTTGGTTTACCGGATTTGATTCTGAAGGTTCCGGATTTAATCTATCCCTAATCGATTTTAAAGGTTTACCTACGCTAAGAGCAGGGTACATTTCAATTCATAAAAACGAGGCTGTCCCTTTAAAAGATGGACCAGATTCCCCCATCAAGCTGGCTTCCGGCGAGTTTCAACTTTCCGGCGGACACCTCAATGGCCCTGTGAATTTTAAAACCCAGAATTCCTTTGAATTTACAATGGATGGTTCCTACCGAATTGTTGAAGGTTTTGGATCCTTTTATTGGCAAGGCAAACAGTATGAAGGAATTCTAGAACGGGGTTATACCCTGAATCCATAATTATGCTCTTTAATCCAGATTCTGAACACCCGAAGGCCGGAGGGAAATTCAATGGCTTGGTTAAACTGAAACAAGCCGGGTTTAATGTCCCTGATTTTTTTGGTTGGCACATGGAAGACCAAGACAGCTCAACCCTTGAAGATTGGTTGAAACGCCTTCCCAATTCCCCGCTGGCAGTTCGTTCCAGTGCGCTCTCCGAAGATGGGATTGAACATTCTTTCGCCGGACAATACGAATCCAAACTCAGGGTTCCCAATTCGAAAGAAACTGTGGTTCATGCCGCTTTAGAAATTAATCAAGATGCCCAAAGCGATAGGGTTAAAAGGTACATGCAGCATGGAGCTGTAGAACAACCCAAAAGCTCTTCTATACCCTTGGTCATACAATCAATGATTGAACCGGCTTGGAGTGGAGTTTTATTTACGGTTGACCCCGTTTCAGGACTCCGCGACCGCATGGTGTTGTCTTTCGTTGCAGGCGATGCCGAAGCACTGGTGGGCGGAGAAGTGAATGGAGCATCAATTCAACTTCCACGTTGGGGTATGGAAAATGGGGTAGAACCCATTGATTCAACCGATGTCCCCGAAGGACTTAAGCCGCATCTGGACGCTCTTTTTAAAGGAGGTCTGGGTGCTGAAAACAGATTGAATATGCCCGCAGATTTGGAATGGGCCATCGACTCCAACGGAGTTTTATATTGGCTCCAAATGCGACCAATTACCACCGTACAAGGTTTGAATCCCAATGAATTGGATTCATATTTGTCCAATAAAGCACTAACCCAACAGGTTTTTACTCTGGGAAATATTGGGGAAATGATGCCCGGAGCAGTGACTCCCCTAACCGCCGAAGTATTTGGCGGAAGCATTGATGCCGGTCTTATTGATTTCGCATCCCGATCTGGGGTGCCTAAGTTGAACCCCAATTCAGAAAGGAGATACGTTCAGACTTTTTATTATCGCTTGTTTTTTAACCTGAGCAACCTGTATGACTTTTGCCGCTATACGGCATTAAATCACAAGGAGAATATTGAACTTTCTATTGTTGGAAGGGCTCTGGAATCCAATTCCATCCCCCTTTCTACTTCTAAGGCGCGCTCTGTCCTTAATTTTTTCGGACAGGTCAATTACTTGTTGTCTTCTTCCCGGCGATTAAAACGACTTGAAGCTCTGTGTCAATTGCCCGAAACGGATTGGTCAGACGATGGCTTTGTGCTGCTGACCCAGCTTAACGATGCGCGTAAAATCATGGATGAAGGGTTTTGCCACCATTTTGCCACCTCCAGCAGCTCCGGTTCCAATTACACAGCGTTGGTAAAAACCATTTCAGCTCAATATAAGTTAGATAGGCAATCGGCTCAAGGGTTGGCAAATTCTTGGCTAACAGGCATTGGGTCGGTTGAAAGTGCCGATCCCCTAGTCCGATTGCAAGATTTAGCCCGAAACATAACAAGCCAGCTCGGCAGCCAAGTCAAGTCCACAATGGAACCAGACACGTTCCTCAATTGGATTCAAACTGAGGCCCCAGAATCCATCCGAAGTGAATGGATTTTATTCTTACAGCGGCACGGACATCGAGGCATTCGTGAAGCAGAATTAGCTACCCCAACCTGGGCTCAAAAGCCGGAACAATTGGCCGAACTGCTTCTTCAACTTATTGGCATTCCCGAAACGGCTCCAAGCTCGCCCTCAAAGTCCAATAGTCCAGAAAATAAGCCTCAACCCAAGTCATTCCTGTTGCGCTATTTTTTAAAAAAGGCGAGAAGCAGCGTCGCTCAACGAGAAAAATCCAAGGCCTTGAGTATTTTTCTTTTGAGTCGGCTGAAAAGCGGATATAAAAAATGGGGCCAATGGGCGGTGAAAAATGGAATCATCCATGAAGCGGAAGATGTATTCTATTTATTGACAGAAGAACTACGCGAAGCTACACAGAGCAAAGGTTCACTTATCGAGGTCGTTCAACGAAGGAAAGCCTCCTACCAAATTTGTAGTCAATTGCATTTTAAAGATTTGACGATTGGAAAACCGTTTCCGATTCAACCTATACGCTCTAATGCTACCGATAAAGATGTCTGGTTTGGAGTACCGGTAAGCCCTGGAATAGCACGGGGTAAAGTCCGAATTGTTGCAAGTCAAAAAGATGCTCAGGAGTTGTCTGCCGAGGATATTTTGGTTGCCGGTTTTACGGATATCGGATGGACACCCTATTATGGAATTGTAAAAGGGTTAATAACTGAAATGGGCTCTCCCTTGTCTCATGGCGCTGTAGTGGCGCGTGAGTATGGATTGCCTGCGGTTGTCGGGATCTCTGGAATTTGCTCTCAATTGAATGAGGGCGATTGGATTGAGTTAAATGGACTGGAAGGAACTGTGAAACGACTGTCGAACTCTGACGGATTACCCTATCTTTGACCCGTATTTTCGGAAGGATGTGGATGTGATTTTTTATACCCTTCCAAAAACCTATTCCACATTTGGTCGTTATACTACTTGATTAAATTTATTTGTGCGCATGCCTGTGACTGTTGAACTAGAATCGCTCAACCCTCAAGATTATATCTTGATAAAAGGGGCTCGAGTGCACAATTTAAAGTCCATTGATTTGGCAATCCCTAGAGATAATCTAGTTGTTATTACAGGGGTTTCAGGCTCTGGAAAAACAAGTTTAGCCTTCGAAACACTTTTCGCCGAAGGGCAACGCAGATACGTGGAAAGCCTTTCCTCCTATGCCCGTCAATTTTTGGGGAGATTCGATAAACCCGATGTAGATTGGATTCAAGGTATTTCACCGGCCATTGCCATCCAACAAAAAGTGATTTCCAGAAACCCAAGATCCACGGTAGGCACCTCAACCGAAATCTATGATTATCTGAAATTGCTGTATGCCCGAATTGGGGAGACGCTCTCACCCATCTCAGGAAATTTGGTGAAACGCCACTCGGTAGCTGATGTCAGAAATCACTTCCAGTCCTTGCCCTCCGATGCCGAAATTTGGATTTCTTCCCCCTGGCCAACCTCCCAAAATCGATCCTGGACCGACATCCTTAATCTTAAAATTCAACAAGGATTTTCTAGGGTCCTATTAGAAGGTAAACCAATTAAACTAAGCGAACTGCCTCAAGATGCTCCTCCAGAGACCTCGCCGGAATTGTTTATAGGGCGGATTTCGCCTTCCGATGATTCATTTGAACAATTGCTCGGAGAATTTATGGAAACAGCTTTCCTGGAAGGCAAAGGCTCCGCATTTACCTATTTGTACTCTCAAGGAAAATTGCTGGCACGCGAGGAATGGAATGATAAATTGGAATTGGATGGAATTCAATTTGAAGCGCCAAGCTTAAATCTATTTAGTTTCAATAATCCCTTCGGAGCCTGCAAGCGCTGTGAAGGGTTTGGCCGCGTCCTTGGAATCGATGAAGACCTGGTTATTCCCAACCCCTCTTTATCGGTGTATGAAGGTGCCGTGGCATGCTGGAAAGGAGAAAAGTTGTCGGAATGGAACACCCATTTTATGAAGCAGGCCCTTGCAGAGGGATTCCCTGTCCATACTGCATATAAAAGCCTAAGTCCTTCACATAAAGAGTTACTGTGGAATGGTTCTCAAGCCATTTCAGGTATCCATGATTTTTTTAAAATGGTGCAGGAGAATGCCTATAAAATTCAATACCGTGTTTTATTATCCAGATACCGAGGCTATACTGAATGCGATGAATGCCGTGGAACGCGGTTGCGCAAGGATGCAGGATTTGTTAAGGTGGGCGGAAAAAGCATTATGGATTTGGTCCTACTCACCGTTACAGAACTTAAAATGTTCTTTGAACAATTCAGGCTGAATTCATACCAACAAACGGTGGCAGGGCGGATTTTAATTGAATTGCAACGGAGAGTAAAATACCTGGAAGATGTAGGTCTTGGATATTTAACCTTAAATAGGGTGTCGAATACCTTATCTGGCGGCGAATCTCAACGCATCAATTTGGCCACTTCTTTGGGCAGTAGTCTGGTCGGTTCTATGTATATTCTAGATGAACCCAGCATTGGCCTGCACCCCAAAGATACCCAACGATTGATTTCTGTAATTCAACAACTTCGCGATGAAGGCAATACCTGCATCGTCGTCGAACACGATACCGATTTTATGAAAGCGGCAGATTTTCTCGTTGATATGGGGCCAGAAGCCGGATACTTGGGCGGGGAAGTTGTTTTTACAGGAACCTTCGATGAATTAAAATCAAATTCAATAAGCCTTACAGGAAAGTACCTTAGAGAAGAAGAAAGCGTTGGAACATTCTTTTGCCCCAAACCATGGAAATATGCTGTTGAAATTCAAGGCTGCCGAGCCAATAATCTAAAGGATGTTGATGTAAAATTCCCCTTGGGAGTCTTAACTGTGGTGACCGGAGTCAGTGGAAGCGGAAAAACAACCCTGGTGAAAAAGATCCTCTATCCCGCATTGGCTAGAGAGCTGGGCCAATCTACGGATAAACCTGGTCAGCACGACCGCCTGCTTGGCGATGTCTCTGCCATCAAAACAGTAGAGTTGATTGACCAAAATCCCATCGGGAAGTCAAGCCGCTCAAATCCTGTCACGTATTTAAAGGTGTACGACGATATCCGTACCTTATTTTCAGAACAGCCTCTATCTAAAACGCTTAAGTTAAAAGCAGCGGCCTTCAGTTTTAATGTTCCCGGCGGGCGCTGTGAAACCTGCGAAGGAGAAGGAATAGTAACGGTTGAAATGCAATTTATGGCCGATATTTCATTGCAATGCGATGAATGCAAAGGCCAACGATTTAAAGACGATGTCCTCCAAGTCCGATTTAAAGAAAAAAACATCTACGATATCCTTGAAATGACTGTGGACGAAGCCATGGATTTTTTCCAAGGAAGCCCGGCAGGAGAACGGATTGTTAAAAAACTTACACCACTGCAACGGGTAGGGCTTGGTTACGTGAAATTGGGCCAATCAAGTTCTACTCTGAGCGGCGGAGAAGCTCAGCGGGTTAAATTGGCCAGCTTCCTTTCCAAAGGAACCAACGCTCCTGCAACGCTATTCATCTTCGATGAGCCAACAACAGGCTTGCACGTTCATGATGTGAAAAAATTAATGGCATCCTTCCAAGCCTTGATTGAAGCTGGCCACAGCATTGTTGTTATAGAACACCATCCCGATGTGATGAAAATGGCAGATTGGCTCATTGACTTAGGTCCAGGTGGCGGTCCAGACGGAGGACAAGTCGTCTTCGAAGGCACACCCTACGATTTAAAATCAAACACTACTTCCCTCACAGCTAAATACATCTAGATTTTCAGATTTAAAATAAACAGAATGGCACCACCCAGGCGCAGCATTTAAATTGATTTTTGGTCTTCAACGTGTAAACTGCTCGAAGGTTTGATTTTTTAAACCCATTTTCTTACCTTAGAGCCCTAAAGAAAAAAAACATGAACAATTTTTTCAAAACGTTTTCTCTTGTAGCCGGATTTTCTTTAATGATGGCTGTTCCTGCAACTATGTTGGCCCAAAATTCCTGGAATTTAGTGCACGGCCACGCCAAAGTTGATATTTATGAAAAAACCAACGTGGTCTGCCCCAACACCGCAGCGGGTTTAGATCTTCAATACACGCTGTTGAAAATGGTGAACAAAACGGCTCAGCCTGTAACTGTTTCCTACCGTTTGGCTTGTTTTTACGACAATCAGTGCCGCACCTGCTCCAACTCAGAATATGATTTTACCGTGGTTGTGCCGGCAGGGCAAACCCTAGAAGCCGATTGCAATTTTCAACGTCCTGAAGATGGAAAATTGTCGGTGTTCCAGAAATATATGAATCAGGTTAATTATTCTGATTATACCCGTTACGAACTGCAAAATCTGGTTATCCAGTAATTGCTCAAATTAATCCCGATGAAGAGACCAACACGTCAACTCATTTGGGCCGTAGCATCTGCGCTTACATTGCATGTGGGTTCCTTGGTGGCCCAAACATGCAATGTTTCCATTTCTGCAGTCCAAAACCCCTTGTGTAAAGGCGAGGATGCCATTTTCTTGGCCACAGGAGCTATCCAAAATGTGGGTTCTTATAGTTTTGACTTTAATACTGGAACAATGCCCCCAGGATGGTCGTTTACAGGTCAAGCACAATTTACTGCGCCCTGCGGCCCCTCACCGGACAACACCAGTTACTATTGGGCAGCTACTTCCTCAGGGACTCCAATGATTGAAACAGTTGATTTGGACGTGTCTGGTGGCGGTACCATCGATTTTGAATTCATAATGTCGGCTCAAGGTGGCTCCTCTCCCTGCGAAGGCCCCGACCAAGCCAATGAAGGTTTTGAACTTCAATATTCTATAAATGGAGGCGGAACTTGGGTGCCCATCACCTATTTCTCTCCTGGCGGATATCAACTTCCTCAAAATCCAAATACAACCAACGGCGTAGCTAACGGCCAAACTCCTTACACTGTTTGGAATACAGTCGCAGTTCCCATTCCCCCCGCTGCCCAAACTTCCTCAACTCGTTTCCGTTGGATTCAACAGTTTTCATCAGGTACCTGCTGCGACAACTGGGGCTTAGATAATGTTGTCATTAACGCCGGTTCTTTATCTACAATGACTTGGTCAACTGGCCTTACTGGCCCTCCCGGCCAAGTCGGTTCTGATACCATTCAAGCCTTAATGACAGATACGTGTATTATCGTTACTCTAACCGACACCTCGGGGCTTTCCTGCACAGATACGGTATGCGTTCAAGTGGTGGATCTTCCAACAGCCAACGCTTCATTCACCTCCCCCGTTTGCGCTGGAACCCAAATTCCAATTACTGGGTCCATTTCAACGCCTTCAGGCGGAATCTCTTCCTATCTTTTTGATTTCGATAACAATGGCGTTTTCGAAACAACAAGTTCAACCGGAGATGTAGTTTTCCCAAATCCCATCGCAGGTGAATACATTGTCCCATTTAGGGTTATAAGTTCGGGAGGCTGTGAACACGATACGACGCTGACCCTTAGACTTAACCCCAATCCCACCATTTCCATTACCTTAAATCCTACTCAAATTTGTCAATTTGAAGAGGCCAATATTAATGTTAATGCTACCATGAATAACCCTCCTGGCTTTAGTTCTACGGTAGATTCTTTGCAATGGGATTACTACAATTCAGGACAAATTGATACCATTACAGGTATCCAAAACAATACCCATAAATTTGTTCAGTCCGGTACCATTACGGTTAAGGTTACAGCTGTTTCAAACGAAGGGTGCGTACGTAGCGCTACTCGAAATATTACAGTGCTTCCCAGCCCTATCGCCGATGTTCTTGTAGAAGATGTGTGCATCGGACAACCCATTGTCTTGGTTAACAATTCAACGGTTGATGCACCGGATGTTTTTAATACCATCGATTGGGAAACAAATGGACCAAGTGGAAACCAAACCTCCACTTCGTTTACACCCAACTTCGTTTTCTCCACTTCAGGTCAACATACGTTGTCTCTAGCTCTTGAATCTTCAAGCGGCTGCCGCGATTCGTTGGAGGTCCAGTTCGATGTATTCCCAGGAATACAACCTCTGATTGACTACATGCCAATTTGTTTTAATGAGGTTCTGTTGTACAACGCCTCTAGCGGTGGATCAGGAGATTTATATGCCAAGTGGACCTTGCCAGGCTCATCGGGAGATACCATCATTATGGGTCCAGATACCCTCTTCTTCATCTATCCCGCTTCGGGAACACAAGAAGCTACCTTGGAAGTGACAGACACCAACGGTTGTAGAATCGATACCACGATGAATATTGATGTGGTAGGCCCAATTGTTCTCAACAATGTACCTAACGTGTTAATCATCAATCCTACAATTACCGATAACGATAAATTGGATTTTGAAGCCATACAGCCCGGATTCAATTATTGTTACGATTACGTATTTACGGTATACAACCGATGGGGAGTAGCCATCTATACCACCGAGAATAAATCAGATAGCCCCGACATCAATTGTTCCGCCTGCTTCGAAGGGAAAACGCCTATGGATGTAGAACTTTCCAATGGCACCTATTTCTGGACAATCAAAGGAAACAGAGATCTTGAACTCAATGGTAAAATCAATGTGTTCAAGAATTAACCGCATCCATTCAATTTTTAAAGCCCCGATTTTCGGGGCTTTTTTTTATCCATGAAGTTACTTGTTTTAGATGTAGATGGTGTATTGTTGCCCAAATACACTGTTTTTCTCGATCCCAAATCGGATGCCTGTCCATTCGATAGTCGCGACACCGCAGCACTATCAAAAGTTCTTCAATTACGTATTCCTGTCCTAATTCTTTCCGGAGGAAATTCAAACGTGGTGAAACGGCACTTGAGTAACCTAGGTATTCAATCCATCCGGCAGGCTCTGACCGATAAATTTGCCGCTCTTCAAGATGAACTTTTGGCCTTCCCCGAATTGGATTTGAAAGATGTTGCGTACGTCGGAGATGGCGAAAACGACATGGAATGCCTTTTACGGGTAGGATTTCCCATTTGCCCTGCCGATGCTGATGTGCAGGTGCAATCGTTGGCTCGGTATGTCTGTACTCGGGACGGAGGACGTGGCGCCGTAGCCGAGGCCATTGATTGGATGATGCACTCCCAGGCATAACGGCTAATTTTTAACCACAAAAGCCGCAAAGGAAGCCGCAAAGGTTCGCAAAGGCGCCTCGAACAACGATATCCCCTCCGTGCCCTTTGCGCCGACATGGTGTACTTTGCGTTAAAAACCCCCTTCAAGGCATACCGGCCATTTTTTTACCGCAAAGGCCTCAAAGGGAGCCGCAATGTTCACAAAGGAATCTCAAGCGCCTAACTTAAAGAAAATACAACCCCTTGATAACAAAATCAATTCTTAAATAAGGTGGACATGCCGGGAAGCACAAATCAATCGCCACCGAAATCCTTTTACTTTATGCCCCGCTTTCCGGGGTGCAGCGCATAAACCACCGCCAGCAAGAGCAATAAGGCCAGCAATTGATGCAGCAAGGCCAAACTTAAATTTACCCCACTCATTACTGTCAATACCCCCAACAAGAATTGCAATAAAATAATCCAGGGCATTGCTCCAATCGCCGGATGACGCCAATGTAAGCTATACGCTTTCCAGGCTGTGGTTAAAAAGCTCAATACCACTAGGTATGCAAAACTACGGTGCACAAACTGAATCCAGCTTTCATTGTTCCATAACCATTTCAATTCAAAACCGTAGATGCTTGGAGTAAATTGTCCCTCTGCCCACATGGGCCATTGGTCGGAAGCATGACCTGCATCCTTACCTGCCGTAAAGGCCCCCAAAATGATTTGTAAAACAAGGAGCACCGCCGAGCCATACAGCCAAGGGTTCAGTTCCGGAGGCCGATATGCCACCACCTTTCCCCGAATACTTAAAGCCAACCACCAAATCCAAGAAATACTTGCAAAGGCCGTACTTAAATGCAAGGCCAAGCGATAATGACTTACCCTAGGCTCATGAACCAAACCACTATGCACCATGTACCAACCAAAAAACGCCTGAAGACCTCCCAATACAAATATGCCCAACAAATGAGGCCGAATCCCCGGTTTAAAATACCCCCTCCTCCAAAACAAAACAAAGGGAATTAAAAACACGATGCCTATCAACCGACCCCACTGCCGATGAATCCATTCCCACCAAAAAATGGACTTGAATTCACTTAAGCTCATACCTATGTTTTTATGAATGTACTCCGGACTGGACTTGTATTTTTCAAACAATTGATTCCAATCCTCTGCTTTTAGTGGAGGTATAGCCCCAGAAATAGGATCCCAAGTGGTGATACTTAAACCCGATTCTGTTAGCCGCGTAATACCTCCTATAGCTACCATAATGAAAATCATGGCCATACCTGTGTACAGCCAATTCAATACCGACCGTTTACCATTTGGATGAACTAGTTCCATTCGTTTTCTTTTTTAACCATTATTTTCCATTCCAACATATCGGCCATGGCATAGCGTACGCCCTCCCGGCCTAATCCTGAATCTTTTACTCCTCCGTAGGGCATATGATCAAACCGCAACGTGGGCGGCGCATTTACAATAAGCCCCCCAACATGCAAGTGCTGGTATGCATATTCAATTTCATGGTGCTGCTCAGAGTAAATAGAAGCCTGTAAGCCAAACCGACTGTTATTCACGCGCTCTATGGCTTCCTTAAAGTTGGAGTAGGGCTCAAGCACTAAAACGGGGCCAAACACTTCTTCCTCTTTTACTTTTGCCCCATCAGGAACATGACTCAATATGCACGGCGGCAATAGACTTCCATCGCGCTTCCCCCGCAAAATCACCTTGGCTCCGCTTTCAATGGCTTCATCGATCCAAGCATCCACACGTCGGGCATTGGCTTCGTCAATCATACATGAAATTTGGGTTGTCGGGTCTTGCGGGGCCCCTAACCTTAAGGCGCGGCTATGCTTCAATATGGCATTTGAAAAGGCCTCAAAATGACCTTCCCAAATATAAAAGCGCTGTGGATGTATGCAGATTTGTCCGCTGTAGGCAAATGAAGCTTTAGCCAAAAGCTCAATGTGCGCCTCCCAATTCGCCGTTTCAGCTACAATAACAGCCGCATTTCCACCCAATTCTAAAACCACTTTTTTGTTGACAGCCCGCTTTTTCATAGCCCAGCCCACGCTATCGCTGCCCGTAAAGCTTAGCAAACGGATTCGGGAATCGGCAACCAAAATCTCCCCAATTTCTCTATTGCAGGGCAAAATTGAAACCGCTCCTGTCGGCAAGCCGCCCACCTGCTTGAATAGTTTGGCCAAGTTTAAGGTAGACAGTGGAGTCGAACTTGCAGGTTTTAAAAGAATAGGGCAACCGGCGGCAATTGCCGGAGCCAATTTATGTACAGCAAGATTCAAGGGAAAGTTGAAGGGCGAAATTCCAGCTACAGGACCTATAGCGAAGGGCCGTATATAGCCTATAAATCCCTGTCCACGCTCAGTCCTATCCATGGGCATAATTTCCCCATTCAACCGCAGGCACTCTTCCGCAGCAATCCTGAACGTTTCAGCCGCACGTTCGACCTCGGTCTGCGCGTCCAGAATAGGTTTGCCAGCCTCCTTACTCAGCAACACAGAGGCCTCTTCCAATTGCAAAAGCAGGGCATCGGCAACTCCACGCAAAAATTCGGAGCGCTTAAATGCAGGCCAACTCCGCATGCTTTTCTCGGCCTGGGCAGCCATTTCAATGGCTTCCTCCATTTCTTGTGGACCTGCCAAACAAACATGTCCCAAAAATTCTCCATCAAATGGAGCATAAACGGGCATGTTTGCCCCTGTGGTGCGCCATTCGCCGTTCAAAAAAATAGGATTCAGCGCTTCAGTTTTCATGGCCTTACAAAGGTAGGAATTTGGGCAACAGGTTCTACATTTTTTAGGCTGTGATTAGGTGTTTGGGCGGCTTTGGGGCTATCACCGGTTGTCCGCGGTTCCAAAGGGTTGGCCCAGCGGGTTTGCGGGGGCTCCCAAGGTCGCCTCCGCACCTCGCGGGCCAATCCTTTGGCCCCTTGCGGGCAACCTGGTTCTATCCCCGCCGCGGGGCCTTGTCAAGTTCCTGACAGCAGGCGCAAGCGGTTGAATTCTAAAATTTTAAAACAAAATCGCAAGTCCAAATTTGATTTTCTTCCCCCTTTGCTATTCTATTTTTATATGCCGAATCTTTTTATGTACGACGCAAGGCCAATTCGCTCCCTCATTTTATTTACTTTTGTATCCCGTACGTTAACTTCAAAATGCAAACAACAAAGTACATTTTTGTTACGGGCGGGGTGACCTCGTCGTTAGGCAAGGGAATTGTCAGTGCCTCTCTCGGAAAGCTGCTTAAAGCAAGAGGTTATCGAGTTACCATTCAAAAATTAGATCCCTACATCAACATCGATCCAGGAACCATGAATCCCTACGAACATGGGGAATGCTATGTGACCGATGACGGAGCCGAAACCGACCTTGACCTGGGGCATTACGAACGCTTTTTGTCGGTAAATACATCTCAGGCCAACAACATTACCACAGGTAGAATCTATCAAACTGTGATAGAAAAAGAACGCCGAGGCGATTATTTGGGAAAAACAGTGCAGGTTATTCCCCACATCACCGATGAAATTCAACATCGCATCCAGGCTTTGGGCGAAACCGGAGCCTATGATATGGTGATCACTGAAATCGGAGGTACGGTGGGGGATATTGAATCGCTACCCTACATCGAGGCCGTTCGTCAATTGCGCTACAATTTGGGATTTGGTAATTCAATGGTGATTCACCTAACGCTGATTCCCTATTTAAAGGCCGCCGGAGAATTGAAAACCAAGCCCACGCAAAACAGCGTTAAAACACTGCTGGAACATGGGGTTCAACCTGATGTGGTGGTAGGCCGAACAGAACACCCCTTGTCGGATGATATTCGAAAGAAAATCGCCCTTTTTTGCAATGTGCCTAAAGAGGCGGTAATTCAATCCATTGATGCTGAAAGCATTTATGATGTCCCTTTGCTAATGCAGGAAGAAGGCCTCGATGCCGTTGTGCTGAACCGCTTGGGATTGCCCAACAATCTGCCCCCAGATCTTTCCAGCTGGAAATCATTCTTGACCCGCTTAAAAACAGCTCAAAAAATTGTTCATATTGCTTTGGTTGGAAAGTATGTGGAACTGAAAGATGCCTACAAATCAATTCACGAAGCGCTTATTCATGCCGGTGCCGCTTGCGATTTTAAGGTTCATGTGCATTGGTTGCACAGTGAAATGTTAGATACCCTTTCTGATGACGATTTTCATGCGCAGTTTGAAGGGATTCAAGGCATTCTTGTGGCTCCGGGATTTGGAGATCGGGGCATCGAAGGAAAAATCAGAACCATTCAATATGCCCGTGAACGCCAAATTCCATTTTTTGGCATTTGCCTAGGTATGCAGTGCGCAGTCATTGAATTTGCCCGAAATGTGTGTGGTTTTGATGACGCTCACTCTTCCGAATTCTCAACCACGACAACTCATCCTGTTATTCACTATCTGCACGGACAAAGCGCCGATGTGCGTAAAGGCGGTACGATGAGGCTGGGTAGCTATCCCTGCATGCTTAGCCCCAATTCCTCAGCGGCTAACGCGTACAATACCCTTCAAATTCATGAACGTCATCGCCACCGACTCGAATTCAATGATGCCTTTCTTAATGTCTTAGAAGAAAATGGAATGAAGGCAACGGGCCGTCATCCTGAATTGGGATTGGTTGAAATTGTGGAAGTCCAAAATCACCCTTGGTTTGTAGGAACGCAGTTTCATCCGGAATACAAAAGCCGAGTAGAAGAACCTCATCCTTTATTTGTGGCTTTCCTGAAACATGCAGATACCTGCAACAAAAAGTAGATTCTACAAAAAAAACGCCGGATTTCTCCGGCGTTTTTCCTTAAACACGATACCCCTTATCTTG
>JAQCBQ010000221.1 GCA_027621385.1 Bacteroidota bacterium
TTAGCATAATGAAAGGGGTTGCCGAAAGGCAACCCCTTTTTTCGGTAGGTCAAACCGACTTTCCTCCCAAAGACCAGGCACATCCGAGAAATTGAACTTATGACCCAGAATTCAACACTGCCCTACCCGGATGTGCATGGAAATTGGAAAAAGGGAAGAAGGC
The DNA here is from genome assembly GCA_027621385.1 of Bacteroidota bacterium. Taxonomy (GTDB): domain Bacteria; phylum Bacteroidota; class Bacteroidia; order CAIKAF01; family CAIKAF01; genus CAIKAF01. The sequence continues at coordinate 164 of JAQCBQ010000221.1, forward strand.
CCCGCGCATCCCGCAACGGGGCACTTCTTTAGTCCCCCACCCTCTAACCTACTTTTTCATGTTTTTTGACTCTTCGGTGCTCCCCACCAAATCGGCCTCGGCAGGCACGGCCTGAGCCTTTTTATTGGTTAGCAATACTTCCCGAGCCAAGATATCGGTAAACCAGCGGCTTTCTCCTTGAGCATCGGTATAATTGGAATAGCGGAGTTGTCCTTCAATGGCAATGGCATCGCCCTTTTTAATCTTTAGCTTTTGACCGACAATTTCGGCTACCTTTCCAAACATCACGATGTTATGCCATTGCACATTTTCTTTGGTATCTCCTTCCGCCGAGGTGTACACGTCTGAGGTTGCCATGCGAAATTTCACCATGTGGGAACCGTTGTCCAATTGTTTAACTTCGGGATCCATTCCCAGATTTCCGATGAGTCGAACTGAATTTTTAATGTTGTTCATATGTCAAATTGTTTACATTACAAAGGTGAGCCCGAGGGAATAAATTATTCGTGTGGCACACGTTTAATAAACGTTTACCCAACGGATATTTTTCAAAACCTTTGAATTCCAAAACGTTCCAAAAAGGGGTAAAAAATTCAAGTGAAGAACAGTGAAGGCCAGCGTCACCATTTCAGAAAAAAAAATCAGATTTCCCTTGCACTTATCTAATTTTTTAAATAAATTTGAATTCCCTAACTATTTGCATACCCGCAAATTCCCAATGAAACCGAAGGCTGCCACCTTCGGTTTCTTTTTTTACTGGGTTTTGAATTGGAAACCATAGATATACCTTTCTTTTCCTGGCGGTGCTAATCCTGAATCTGCATCCTTTTTGCCTTGAAGAAGGTAAGAATTACCGCCCCTGTCCCAGCGCAGATTCATAATCCATTCCCGGTTGCTGCCATTTTAGAAAAACCAGACTTGCATTCCATCGGCAGGTTCATTCCCCGCTCTGGTTTATTGAAAGGCGGTTCATTCGACGAGGCCCGCGGCAGGGATTGAACAGGGTTGCCCGCAAATAGGGCGGCGGCTGGCGCTGCGCGGCGAGGAGGCGACTTTAGGAGCCACCGCAGCCCGCTTGCGCCCCGCCCGGCCTATGCGGACTACCCGTGAAAGCCCGCAGCCGCCCAAATATCAACCATTCTCCTCCTTTCCAAATTGATTTTTTAGTAGGTTTGAACTGTGCCCATGCTGGATTTTATAAAATCGATTCGGATTGCTTTTGCTCTCCTGTTCGTGCTGCTGAGCGGCCCGGCAATTGGACGCTGCCAAAGCTCGGTGGCTACACTCAGCACCGATGTCTTTTTTTGGAACATTGAACTTGATGTTGAAGCCGATAGCGGATTCCTTATTGGAAAGGTTGAAACGCATTTTTATGCCACCGAACCCGAGGCCTTTCTTGCATTCGATTTATCCAATGCCCTTACCACCGACAGTGTGCTGTTGAATGGCAATTCCGTTTCATTTGCGCATTTGCCGGGAAATGAGCTGCGCATTTTTGCTGCTCTGGCCGCAGGAAACAGCTACACAGCCACCATATATTATAGAGGAACTCCCGTTCAGGGTGCCGGCTTGGGTGGATTTTATGCCGGGAAACGACAAGGAATACCCGAAGTGTGGACCTTGTCGCAACCTTTTGCAGCCTCAGATTGGTGGCCCACGAAAAATACGCTGAGCGATAAAGCCGATTCGCTGCGCATGGAATTTCATTGCGATTCTGCGTTGAGGGTGGCTGCGCCCGGAACCTTGCAGCATTCCAGTCCGGGATACTCCGTTTGGATGCACTCCTACCCCATTCCGGCTTACCTCGTTGCCTTTTCATTAACCAATTACGATACTTTATCGTTGCATGTTCGGGCCTGTACCGACTCCATTCCCTTCGCGGCTTATACCTTTCCGGAAGGGAGTCAGCCCCCTCAACTTCAGGCGAAAGCGGTTCAAGCCGGACTCGATTTGTATTGCGATTGGCTGGGGCCTTACCCCTACGCCAACGAAAAATACGGACATGCTCAATTTTCAAGGGGCGGAGGCATGGAGCATCCTACCTTTAGTTTTATGGGTGGGTTTGGATTGGAACTGACCTTGCATGAATTGGTGCATCAGTGGGTGGGAAATATGGTGACTTGCGGCAGCTGGGCGCACATCTGGTTGAATGAAGGGTTTGCTACCTATTTGTCGGGGATGGGCATTGAGCAAATTCAGCCCGAACAATGGTTGAATTGGAAACAAAGCCAACGGCAAGCCGTTTGGTCGGCCGCACAAGAGGGCGCTGTTTTTGTTCGCGATTCGTTGGTAGTTCAGCGTATTTTTTCCTCTAGGTTGTCCTACAAAAAGGCAGCTCTGGTGCTCCACCAAATGCGCCTTTGGCTGGGCGATTCGGTATTTAAAGCTGGCCTCAAGCAATATTTGAACAGTCCGGAATTGAAATGGGGTTTTGCACGAACCGAAGATTTTCAAAGGGCCATGGAATCGGCGAGTGGGAAACCACTGCAGGACTTTTTTAATGGATGGATATATGCGGAGGGGGTTCCGGAACTTCAGATTCAGGTGCAGGTCAGTTCGGCTCAAAGCGTTGCCATTCATATAGAACAACTGAGCAATCAGGCAGATGAAAGGGCAACCCCCAGCTGGGTTTCGCTCTCATTCAGGGGCATTGGCAAGGAGCAGCGCCTGGAATTCATGCTCAATTCAACGGTGTTTGACACCCTGATTGATTGCTCCTTTTTACCCTTGGACTGCAGGTTAGATCCGGAAGCCAACATGTTGGCATTGGCCGAGTTGAGCTTTAAGCCTTTGGAATTGCCGGGGGGGATTTTGTTTCCCAATCCTGGGATTGAGCCTGTGTTGGTTTGCCAGGAGGCCCCGGAATCCATTCGGCTGTTCGATGCCGGTGGCCGATTTGTAAAGGCCCTACACGGCTTTTCATGCGGGCAACCGCTGTCGTTTGGATTGAATCTAGACCCGGGAATCTATTGGATTGAATGCAAGGTAAATGGGGTTGAGTTTAGGTATAAATTTGTGCGAGCGCAACATTAATGCGCACTTCTCTGTCTATTAAACAGATTGCCTTACCTTTATATTTTAATTGACTGTGAACAGCATTTTACGCTTTTGTGTTTTCTGGTTGATGTTGGTAGGACAACTGTGGGGGCAAACCACTGTTTTTTCGACCAATTGCGATGTTTTGGGCAGTTGGACAAACACCGGGCGACGCTA
>JAQCBQ010000222.1 GCA_027621385.1 Bacteroidota bacterium
TCGCTGACACACATAAATATCAGATTGACCAAAACCTCCGGGCATGTCGCTCACAAAATACAAGCGCTGCCCATCGGGGCTTAGGCAGGGGTTCGAATTGTTGTAATCAATATGGTTGAAAGGGAATTTGCGGGGTTGACGCCATTGTCCCTCATCGGTAAGTGGTGAAAACCAAATTTCAAGTACTCGACCTTGTTCTGTATTCAAGCGCTTTTCATCTCGATAGGTGTTTCTGGAAAAGGCCATCGACTGACCGTTGGCCTGAAAACTAGCAGGGCCTTCGTGAAATTTTCGATTCAGTCCCGATTCCATTTTTAGGGCCCTAACCTGCTTTAATTTTCCCGATTTGCTGGGGTGGGGGATAGCTGAATATAAGTTCAAAAAGCCAAGTTGATTCCAGGCGTATTCATGCCGGATTGGACCATTGCCAGAGCGAGAACTAACAAAAACAATCTTTTCTCCCCAGTAGGTCGCTCCAAAATCACTTTCGCTGCTGTTGATATTCAAATTGGTCAATTCAGCCAGATTTTCCTGATCTAAAATTTGCTTATGCCATTCGGGGTTTGATGCATACATCTGCAATCTTGAATCTTCAACTCCAGCGTCGGCAGCCTGAGCTAATAGGCCTTGAGCCTCGGCGTATTGACCTTGCTGAAGCTGAGATTGAGCTGCTGGAATGAGCGCTTCAGAAGGAATGTTGAACCTGTCTTTAAGTTCCGTAAACACCAAACTGGCTTCTTCCGTCTGATGAGTTGCCAGGTAGCATTCACCAAGCCGCTGCAAAACATATGCATCTTTCTTTTTCTTGGGAACGGCCTTGTATGCTTGAATGGCTTTAGAATATCGAAAGGCTTCAGCATGTCTGTCGGCGCGCTGAACAGCAGGATGTTGACCTACAACTGTGCTTATCCCGCCCATCAGTAGGGCAACCAGAGCCGGAGCAACGAAATGTAAGCGTTTACTGTGCTTCATACCGGTTAAAAATAGCGGGGACTAACCACCTTGTTTTTATGTTTGAAATTGAAGTCATAGCGAACCATCAGTTCATGGCTGCCATACTGACGAATTTGAGCAACCGAGTTCAAGGCCCAATCAAAAGAATATCCAATGCGCAACGCCGGAGTTATAAATACGCCCAGCAGGGGACCTACTGCAGATTCGTGACGGTAAAATCCTCCAAGACTTACCCGTTCAGCAAACACCATTTCCAACGAACCTTCAATTTGTACAGGAGATCCCATTGCCATTTTAATTTGAGTGGCCGGTTTTAAATCAAAGCCCGGACGCACAGGTATATAGCCCCCCGCAATAAAGAAAAAATGCCGAACTTGTTCTGTACTGCTGCCGTTAAATGAATTCTCAATCAACCGGGGAACGCTTAACCCGAAATAGGCATTGGTGTGGTCATAGTACAGTCCAAATCCCGCATTGGGCATGGTGGTTGAAAAATCAGTGCCAAAGACAGGATCACCGGGCTGATCAATATTTAAAGTGCTCAGGTTGTTGTTCAAGAAATCCATACTCCCTTTCAAACCGAAGGCCAATCGATGGTTTTTCCCTAAAGACAAGCGATAGGTTAAATTCAGCGATGCCCCCGTTTGAACGGTGGGACCCAATCGGTCGTGCATCACATCTATCCCCAAAGCCAACCCTTTACTGATAGGTGAATGGATTTGAGCCGTCTGAGTCATCGGAGCACCGTCAAATCCCACCCACTGCAATCGACCCAATGCCAAAATACTTAAGGCATCTCGACTGCCGGCATAGGCGGGATTGACGCTGAGGGTATTGTACATGTAATGCGTGTACAGCGGGTCTTGCTGAGCCTTCAGGGTGCCGGTCACAGCCAACAGGAATGCAAAGCCAACCGCTGCGGCCGCTCTGAAACTGTTAAAAAGAAAACAAGGCGTTCGCATGTGCTTAGCGGTTCAAATAGATGTACCCGGTTAACGGATCTGCTCCGTTCCCCAAATCGAAAATGTAATAGTATGTTCCGGTAGGCAATTCCTCGCCCAAAGGAAGTACCCCATTGCCCGCCGTTCCATTCCAGTCGTTTAAATAGGGCGCGGCCTCAAATATTAACGCTCCCCAACGGGTATATACCTTCAAAGAATGGTTTGGATATTCCATTAATCTGAATAACATACGTGTCATTGTAGCCATCGCCGTTGGGAGAAAAAGCTTGTGGAATGTTAAAAATATTGGGGCAAGTGGGATCAATTGGAATGGGCTCGCAGGGATTTAAAGGGTCAGAACCCAAATTCATTTCTTCCCCGTTTAAGGTTGAATCCATATCGCAATCCAACCCGTTCCAAGCATCCGAGGGAATCAAAGTTTGAGAGGCCAAAACAAAACCACATGGATCCAAAGGCAAGGTTCCATCCTCAATCTCTTGACCATCGCTCACACCATCTCCGTCGCTGTCTGGATTCTGAGGGTCCGTTCCAAGGCTCAACTCCTCAGCATTGCTAAGTCCGTCAGAATCGCAATCCAATGAAGCCCAATCGCCCACCGGGGGCAAAATATTCTGGTGAATCGCCAAATAAGAACAAGGGTTCAAGGGGTCTGTACCATCATTGACCTCTGTACCATCCACCACTCCATCACCATCGGTATCTGGATTTAAAATCAAGGTGCCCGCCGCCAGTTCCTCACCATTGGTAAGCCAATCTCCATCGCAATCCAAATTAAACCAAGCTGAATTCGGAGGCAAACTTTGGCTTAACAATTCAAATGAACAGGGCTTTAGAGGGTCTGAAAAGTCCGAAATTTCTACCCCGTCTGCCACTCCGTCACCATCGGTATCCGGATTCAATGGATGGGTGCCAAGTTGCAGCTCCTGTATGTTGGTTAAGCCATCGTTATCGCAATCCAGCACATTCCAGGTGCCAGAGGTGATTTCCGTCTGACTGCCTAAATTGAATGAACAGGGGTCGTTGGGGTTGGTGCCATCCGCAACCTCGGTTGAATCTACCACACCATCGCCGTCGGCATCAGCACCCATAGGAGCCTCCGCTGCAAATGCGCGGCCAGTAATAAATGCAACAAAAAATAAAATCCAAGAAAATCGAAAAAACACGTGTCCGATAGAGACCTCAAATCGAGTCCTGACCGCAGCTAGACCATAGGTTGGTTTGGTGAACATAATACCAATCAGGCATTTAAGTGCCTATGCAAATAAAGTGATAAATTTAATTTTTTACGTCATTCTTCAAAAGATTAACAGACAAACAATGCCAAATTCTTGCACCAAGTATCTTTAAGTTGCCTATCATTTTTAAACAGAATGTTTGATTTTATTTTTGGGGCGGCTGCGGGCTTTCAGCGCTAGTACGCACCGAGAAGCCGGTTGGAGTAAGG
>JAQCBQ010000223.1 GCA_027621385.1 Bacteroidota bacterium
ACCATACTGGCACGAGAACAACACTTATCCACCCGATGAAATTGCGGTCTGGTTCAAAAACCGCATCGTACGCACCCATTGTTTTTGCCAATGGGAACGGAAGGCACAGCCGCCATTATTATTGAGTAAATATATAAACTGCCCGTGTTCAGTTGGGGCGCTGTTCAGCTTTCCGGAGAGGGGGATGACCGTGCGGCTTACCTGCGAGCGGTAAAGGCCGCCGACAACGGTGATTACAGCCAGCTTTTGACTTTTTCCCGTTCATGAAACGGTCTCCAGCTTCAACTTTATTGCCTTGGCCAGAAGCTTTTTTATCCATTACGCCCACTTTTTTCAGGCTGTTTGTTTTCTGTTTTAGGGTTAAATTTTTTTCAAATTGATTGTATTTGCCGAGACTGTTTAACGGGAATGCTGCGGCAGCTTGAGTTCTTGGTGCCGGAGATTGTCCCGAACACTGCCCTACAGAAGTAGCAAAGCCTTGCCATATTCTTTTGAAAATGAAAGGGTTTGGCATGAGGCTGCCTTTGTTATAAAACATGGGTTTAGGGTAGGACTCCGCCCGCGGCAGGGATTGAACCGGGTTGTACGCAAGGGGGGCAGGGGCGGCTGTGCCGCGGCGAGGAGGCGACCTTGGGAGCCACCGCAGCCCGCCAACAGCCCGCCCGGCCACCGCGGACTACCGGTGAAAGCCCGCAGCCGCCCAAATTATCCAACGTCTTCTCCTTTCCGCGATGAGCATTCTATGGGAGGTTAAAACCAAATCCCCTGTTTCCTCGTTTAGTTTGCATGCGCGACCGCGGCCATGTACTCAGCAGCTCTGCCTCGGCCCTGGACCTGGGCCGGGCATGGATGGCCCAACGCGGCTGGCAGCCCCAAGCTTTTCAACTTGATGCCTGGCAAGCGGTGTACGAGGGCTGCAACGGCCTGCTGACCGCCCCCACCGGCAGCGGCAAGACGTATGCGCTGTTTATTCCCGCCCTGCTTCAAGCCGCACAATCGCCCAAATCTGGCCTTAAGGTGATTTGGATTAGCCCCGTACGGGCCCTGGCCCGCGAAATGGAAGCCGCCGTGCTGGCGCTGCTGCCGGATTTGGCTCCCCAGCTGAGCGTGGGCCTGCGCACCGGCGATAGCAGTCCCGCCGAACGCCGGAAACTCTGGAAATCGCCACCCGATGTGCTGATTACTACCCCCGAAAGCCTGCACCTGCTCCTGGCCACCCCCGGCTATCCGGACTTTTTCGCGGCCCTGCAAACGGTGGTGGTGGACGAATGGCATGCCCTGCTGGGGACCAAGCGCGCCGTGCTCTGGGAACTGGCGCACAGCCGCCTGCGGGCCCTGCTGCCAAACCTGCAGGTCTGGGGCATTTCGGCAACGCTGAGCGCCCCCAGCGATGCAGCCTATTTTCTGCTGGGCCCTGAACTGTTTCCCAGCGCCCGACTCATCCATGCCGACCTGAAAAAATCCTGGGAAGTGATCAGCATTCTGCCGGAACAGATTGATTCCTTCCCCTGGGCCGGACACCTGGGCATTCGGCTTCTGGACCTGGTTCTGCCCGTGATTCATCAGGCCAACAGCTGCCTGCTGTTTACCAATACCCGGGCTCAAGCCGAAATCTGGTACCGGGAATTGCTGCTGCGCCAACCCGATTTGGCGGGCCAAATGGCCATGCACCACGGCTCAATTTCAAAAGAACTCCGATTCTGGGTGGAAGATGCCCTGCACGAGGGGAAATTAAAGGTGGTGGTGTGCACCAGCAGCCTGGATCTGGGCGTGGATTTTAGGCCGGTAGATGTGGTGATTCAGGTGGGCGGTCCGAAAGGGATTGCCCGCTTTGTGCAGCGCGCCGGCCGCTCCGGACACCAACCCGGAAAGGCCTCGCGCATTTTCTTTGTGCCCACCCATGCCCTTGAAATTCTGGAAGGGGCGGCCTTGCGCGAAGCCATGAACCAAGGTGCGCTGGAACCCATTGAGCCCTACCGCCTGTGCTACGATGTGCTGATTCAATACTTGTGCACCCTGGCGGTGTCGGAAGGCTTTGTGCCGCAGCACATTTGGCAGGAAATTCGGCAAACCGCCTGTTTTGAACACATGGAAGAGGAGGCCTTTGCGGAGTGCATTCAGTTTATTTTAAGCGGCGGCCCCAGCCTGCAGCATTACGAGGAGTTTCAGAAGGCCGAGTGGGAAGATGGGAAGTTGAGGATTCTGCGGAAAGGAATTGCCCAGCGCCACCGCATGAACATTGGCACGATTCAAAGCGAGGCCATGCTGCCGGTTTCGTATCAGGGAGGAGGCTTGATTGGGCATGTGGAGGAATGGTTTGTGGCGAAACTGGTGCCCGGCGATGCGTTTTGGCTGGCGGGGCGCTTGCTGGAGCTGCTGCGCATCCGCGATATGGCGGTTCAGGTGCGGGCGGCAAAGGGCAGCAAGGGGGCCGTGCCTTCCTGGCAAGGGGGCCGCATGCCTTTGTCGTCGGAATTGGGCGCGGGATTGCGGCGGGAGTTGTCTCTGCCCGCTTCGGAAACGCCTTCGGCAGAACGGGAAAAACTTCAGCCTTTGCTGGAGGTGCAGGCCAACATCAGCGCCCTGCCGGTGGCTCATCGGTTTTTGGTGGAGGAGTTTGCCTCGCGTGAGGGGCATCATTTGTTCTTCTTTCCTTTTGAAGGCCGCTTTGTGCACGAGGGCATGTCGCAGGTGTTGGCCCATCGAATTTCGAGGCATTTTCCGGTGTCGTTTTCGATTTCGATGAACGATTACGGGTTTGAGCTGTTGAGCGACACCTACATTTCGGCGGAATGGATTCGGGAGCAGGGCTTGTTGTCGGTGGCGGGGCTGTTGGGAGATATTGAAGCCGGGTTAAACACCACAGAATTGGCCAGTCGGCGGTTTCGGGACATTGCACGGATTGCGGGCTTGGTGTTTCAGGGATACCCCGGCAAATTCAAGAAGGATCGGCATTTGCAGGCCAGTTCTCGGCTGTTTTTTGATGTGTTTCGGGAGTCGGAGCCCAATCATATTTTGTTGAGGCAGGCTCGGCAGGAGGTGTTGGATTTTCAGTTGGAGCATCAGCGGTTGCATGAGGCTTTGCAGCGGCTTTCGGGCTTGGAATGGCAGATTTGTAAGACCCGCCGGCCATCGCCTTTTGCTTTTCCGATTATGGTGGAGCGGATTCGGGAAAAGTTCAGTACGGAACAGTTGGAAGATCGGATAATGAAAATGAAGCAGAGGTATCAGGTGGGGGATTGAGGGGGATTTCAATTCTCTCTTTGTGAAACTTTGCGGCTGCCTTGGCGGCCTCTGTGGTAAAAATTGGCAGAAATTCCTGAACCAGGTT
>JAQCBQ010000024.1 GCA_027621385.1 Bacteroidota bacterium
GAATTTTAATTTACGGTTTTGCCCTTGGCCTTTCCATTCTGAGGCTGAATTCTCAAACCACGGTTTCGCTTCAAATGCAGGATGCCAATTTCCCAGTTCAATTTAATGATGGTGGAGATTTTTTCAACAATGGCGGAGCGGAACTTGGAATGTGGGCGAACTCGGGCAATAAACATACAGTTGCTTGGCGTATGTTTAAAACAAGCTCAGACAACAGCGGTAGCGATCGTGCCTTGCAAGTAGGTGATGAGTTGAAAATCACCGTTGCTGCTACCCGGGCGTTTGGTCAAATTGGGTTTTCATTGAATGAAGGCAGTACGCCAGGTACATTAAACTACGCCAACCGCACCTCAGGTTCAAGGTGTTTTGTTAATACCGATAATTATGGGTCTTGGTATATAAATCACGCCGGGGGAGCAAGTTCTCTTGGGTATAATCCGATTCAGGATGCGTATAAGGATTATATTTTTACACTAAAACTCACTTCTGCCAGCACCATAAACGTGGTTTTAACTGTAGATGGTGTTGACTATGCAGCCCGAAATTTAACCCTGAATGGAACGGGGGCTATTACCCATTTTAGTGTTTATGGCTCTGACATGTGGGATGGAAATTCAAACGACAATGCCTATTGGAAGCAAACTTCTCAGGTAACGTCCACCCAAAGCGTAGAGTTGGGATACTTTTTGGCTTCCGGAAGTTTTACTCCAGGGTTGATTTCCGATGGGCTCGAGGCAAACAGCACCACAACGGGTTCGGTCAACAATGTGTTGGTGGGCGGAAATGCGGGCTCTTCAGTAATCCTCTCTCAAAACAACTCCTATACCGGCACCACTACCATTAATGCGAATGCAACCTGCCAACTGGGAGCTACAGGAACCGCCCCAAATTCACCTTTGGGAACCACGGCAGCTGGAACTACTGTGTCTTCCGGTGGAGTCCTAGATTTAAACGGAAATTCTCTGGCCACCGCCGAATCTTTAACCTTGAATGGTGACGGCATTTCCAGTGGAGGGGCTTTGATTAATACCAGTGCCACTGCAGCGACCTATCAAGGAGGCGTTTCTCTTGGAAGCGGAAGCCGAATCACAGCAACCACAGGGAACATCAATATTTCTGGAGCTTTGAACGGAAGTAGTCATGTTTTGTATTTGGGCGGTGCTCAGCAAATTACATTGTCGGGCAAGGTTAGCGGAGCCGGGGGCAATCAATCCGGAACCACCACTTCGATTTACAAAGACGGTTCAGGAACTGCAATCTTGAGCGATGCCTCCAATGATTTTACGGGAGCTCTAAAAATTTTGGGAGGCACGTTGGCCTTGGGTGCCTCAGGAGTGATTCCCGACAACAATGCCATCGTGCTCGATGGTGGGACACTTTCAACAGCTGGATATTCTGAAACCGTAGGAGTACTCAATTTGAATAGCAATTCCAGCATCTCATTTGCTTCAGGAGCGCATACCTTGGCCTTTGCCAACAGCGCTGCTCAAAGCTGGGCGGGTACCACCTTAACCATTGCCAATTATGAACCCGGAACGGGCAATGTGCTGAAGTTTGGAACCGATAATACCGGCCTTACTGCCGCTCAGTTGGCCAAAATAAATTTCAGCGGGTATGGCACTGGAGCCCGAATTTTATCCAATGGCGAGGTCGTGCCGCAAAAATACTATGCAGTGGTTACTGGAAATTGGTCAACTCCAGGAACATGGATTGCCAATGCCATTCCTCCTAGCGGAGCCGATGTAGTGATTGATGCCAATGTGACGCTTACTCTGGATGCCAATCCAACTGTTGGCAGCCTAACCATACCTGCTACAGCCACATTTACAGGCAGCGACAATACTGCCAGAACGCTCACTTTAATTTCTGATGCCGCAGGAAGCACTACAACCTTGGTAAACAATGGAACCTGGACCAATGGTGTAGGAGGGTGTACCGTAATTTTCAAAGGAAATCCAAGCACGGCCGATGCAGTGCATACCACTTCCGGCACCATAGCATTTCAAACGGTGAAGATTGAACATGCCAGTGGGGCAGCCTTTAATGTAGGAACCGATTTTGGCGCCGGAGCTACCGTATCCACGGCCTTGGAAATTGGTCCGGGCGGATTCAACAGCAATAATTTCCCTTCTGGCTTTTTTGGGGGTTCGGCCGAACTCATTTTTAATCAAGGGGCCGGTGAAATTTATGACGTGTTGGTTACCGATAATACCTGGGACAACAGCATTGTTCCTGCCACAATTCGAGTGAATTCAGGCACACTAAACCTTCAAACCGACCGCAGTGTGGCTACTTTTATTGTTGCCTCCGGTGCCAGCACCACCATTCAGGCTTCCAGCAGCGCAACTGTAACCACAGCGCTGACCAACAATGGAACCATTACCGTTGAAAACAATGGGGCTTTGGTTCAAACAACCGGGTCAACCTTAACCAATACCGGTACCTTTAATGTAAAACGAACCATTCCGGCCGGAGGGGGTACTGCCTTCCGGTTTATGGGTTCCGCCATCCAAAATTTGGCTGTCAATGGATTTGGAATTACTCCAACCGGAACCAACGGCGGGCAGGTTGTAAGTCTAAATACCTGCTCCCCAACCAATATTGATGCCAATTCCCCCTATGGAAACATTATGTACATGGATGAATCTGCCACCACCACCAACAACTGCACGCAGGAGTTGTGGTTTGTGAAGTCGGCCGGAAATTTAACCAATGGATTGGGGTACAGTATGATGAGCAGTTCTGGCACTACCCATACTTTAAGTGGTACAGTAAACAATGGAAATGTGGCTGTTGCGGGGCGAGGCCGGTCTTCGGCAGGGAATGTGAATTTGCCGGGCAGCGGAAGCAGTACCCGAGGCTGGCATTTGCTTTCCAATCCATATCCTTCGCCCATTCAATTGAGTTCTACCAATATGCCTGCCGGTTTTGATCAGCAAATTCAATTGTGGGATGTGAACAACGGCAACTGGGTAGCTGTAAATACCTCGGTAAGCACTGCCAACATTGGAATAGGTCAGGCTTTCCAGGTTCGGGTGAGTACTCAAGGGAATACAGAAACCTTCACCTTTACCAATGCCATGCGGACTACGGGTGCACCTACCTTTTATACTCAGCCCTTGGATAGCCTTCCTCATGTTGAATTGAATTTAAATTTGAATGGAAAGACCGATAGGCATGTGGTATTTTTTACAGGTACGGCCAGCGATTTGTTTGATGCGGAGGGCGATGCCAACAGGCTTCAGGGAAGTCACCTGGGCACTTTTATGTATGGTCAGGCCAACAACCAGCAAGGCAATGTTGAGGAGCTCAGCTTCAACGCATTAAATGAATCGGTTTTAACTGCTCCAGGATATGAAGTACCTGTTTTCCTTCAAACTCAAGAAACAGGAACTGCATCGGTAGAGGTGCAGGGCTTAAGCAGCTTGCCTTTAAATGTTCAGTTGGGCTTGAAAGACAGTTCATCTCAATTGGTACAATGGCTCAGCAACGGACAAGTGGTAAATTTACCTGTTGCAGGTCCGTTTAAAGGTCATCGATTTAGTTTGGTGTTCAAGGAATTGAGCTCGGGAGTTCAAACGAACGGGGGCTCTGATTTCAAAATGTGGTCAAATGGTCACCGTGTTCGATATTGGAACACGGGACTAGGCAATCTTCATTCCGTCCGGATTTTCAATGTATTGGGTCAAGAAATGGCCTTTGAAAGAAACCTGAAAGCCGAGGGAGGTGAAATTCAATTGAACAGCCCCTTGGCTGCTGGCATGTACACGGCCGTTTTTGAACAGGATTTAGGCCAATTCCAATCTGTTAAATTTCACGTTCAACAATAAATAGTTACACTCATGAAATACAAGGTAATGCTCGTTCTTTTGGTAGTTGGCTTGGTGTGTTTTGGAGGTTTTTCAGAACTTATGGCTCAGTTTCCGCCACCACCCCCGCCTCAGCCGCAAAGTGGTCCATCTGGAGCTCCCATCGACGGAGGTGCCATTGGGTTGTTGGTTGCTGGCGCAGCGTATGGAGCGCGTGAACTTCGGCGTAGAAGGCGAGCAAAGCAACAAGCAGAATAGATTTTTTTTCGAGTTGGCCGCGGTAGGGATTGAACCGGGTAGCGCGCAAAACTGCCTGCCTTGGCCACGCCAGCTGCGGAGGCGACGCAGGAGCCCCCGTAAAGCGGCTGTGGACAGCGCAGGCAGGTGCGTACTACCGGTGAAAGCCCGCAACCGCCCAAAAAATCTTAAGAGATAAAAAGAGGACTTTCCTTTAGAAGCCGCCGCTCAATTTGACTCCCCATAAAATTCCTTACCTTCGGAGCATGGCGGTAAATCGGATAGGACGGATGCTGACGCTCACTAGCTTTGGTGAGTCGCATGGTCCTGCCATTGGCGGTGTTCTAGATGGCGTGCCAGCGGGCATGCCGGTGGATTTGGAAGGGCTGAATGAGTACATGCAACGCCGCCGACCCGGCCGCACGGCCTACAGCTCACCAAGAAATGAAACCGATGCCATCGAATGGCTTTCTGGATTGTACAATGGGCATACGCTGGGTTCGCCCATTGCGTTTATTATTCGAAATACCGATGCTCGTCCGGCCGATTATGCCGACTTAGAAAACGTCTTTCGCCCCTCGCATGCCGATTATACCTATGCCGCAAAATACGGGGTTCGCGATGCCCGCGGTGGAGGTCGCTCTTCGGCCCGAGAAACGGCAGTTCGTGTCGCTGCCGGAGCTTTACTGATGCCTTGGTTGAACCGCTTAGGAATTCAGATTCAGGCGTATGTGGCTCAAATTGGACCACATTGCAGTCCACAAAAAGCCTATTCCAACCATGAAATTTACAGCAGTCCGGTGCATTGCCCCGATGCAGCCACGGCCGAATTAATGATGCAGGAAATTGAACAGGCAAAGGCAGAGGGCAATAGCCTGGGAGGCGTGGTGCAATGTACGGTGCTTGGTTTGCCTGTAGGACTGGGCGCACCGGTGTATGCCAAATTCCATGCCGATATGGGCGCGGCCATGCTTTCCATCAATGCTGTGCGTGGAATCGAGTGGGGGGAAGGGTTTGATATGGCCTCAAAAACTGGAGCTGAAGTGAACGATGCGTTTGTGAACGCCGCGGGTAGCATTGAAACCAAAACCAACCATTCTGCCGGAGTACAAGGAGGCATCACCAACGGCATGCCGGTGCAGTTTCGGGTGGCCTTTAAGCCAACCTCGACCATCGCGCAGCCTCAAGAAACCATCAATCAAAAGGGCGAATCTGTTACCCTTCAGGCAACCGGTCGACATGATCCCTGCGTCGTGCCACGGGCCGTACCTGTTGTTGAAACCATGGCTGCTTTGGTCATTGCCGATCATCTTTTGGCAGCGAAAGCCTATGCCAACCTTTGGAACGAATAACATGCGTCTAAAACTACCCTTATATCAGAAGATTTTAATCGGTATGCTGCTGGGCGTGGCATACGGCTGGCTTTCCATTCAGCAGGAATGGCAGTTTTTTACCTTCAATTACATTCAACCCTTGGGCGATGTATTTATGCGTTTGCTGCAGCTGATTGCCGTCCCTCTGGTGATCGCCTCATTGGTCACTGGATTGGCTCAGATGAAGGACATTGCTTCTTTGGGGCGAATGGGAATCCGAAGCCTTATTTTGTTTCTTACCACAACAAGCCTGGCCGTGGCAATTGGTCTTGGAATAGCCAATTTGGTAAAACCCGGAGAACAGCTTCCTTCCCAAGTTCGAACTCAACTCCAGGAATCCTATACCACATCAGAGGCAGGAAATGGGCAGCTGCTCACCCGGCAGCAACAGGTTGAAAATCAGCCTGCTCTTCAGTTTATCACCGATTCGGTCCCTAAAAATATTTTTGGGGCGGCTTCCGATAACGGCAATATGCTGCAAGTCATTACCTTCGCTTTGCTTCTGGGCTTGTCGCTGGTGCTCATTCCGGCCGAGCAGGGAAAACCTCTATTGAATTTCTTTGAATCGCTCAATGCCGTTGTTCTGAAAATGGTGGATTTGATTATGTCGGTGGCTCCGCTCGGTGTAGCCGCCCTCATGGCCTCGGTACTATCGAATTTGGCCGCTAAATCTGGCGGGGCTGTTGAATTGCTGCTTGCCCTTGGAACCTATGCCTTGTGCGTCATCGCCGGAATTTTAATTTTGATGTTCTTGGTGAACCCATTGGTGATGTTTGTTTTTGCCAAAAAGTTCAAGTTTGCGGATCTAAAGCAATTTTATTCAGCCGTTTTTCCGGCGCAGTTGCTGGCTTTTTCTACCAGCAGTTCAGCTGCAACCCTTCCCTTGACGTTTGAGCGGGTTGAGCAGCACCTAAAGGTGCGACCTAGGGTGGCTGGTTTTGTACTTCCCTTGGGTGCCACCATCAATATGGATGGAACTTCATTGTATCAGGGGGTTGCGGCAGTTTTTATTGCCCAGGCTTTTGGATTGGATTTGAGCTTTTCAGAACAACTTACCCTATTGCTCACTTCGGTGTTGGCCTCGATTGGCTCGGCCGCGGTACCCGGAGCCGGCATGGTGATGCTGGTCATTGTGCTGAAATCCATAGGTATGGACGCTGCTGGAATTGCGCTAATTATTGCCCCCGACCGGCTCTTGGATATGTTTCGCACCAGTGCCAATGTTACTTCCGATTGCATGATCTCCTACATTGTGAACAGCCACGAAACAGGAGATTGATATGGCTTCGGTCAAGGCTAGGGCTACAACGTTAATGGTTAAAGGCTTACGAGCCGCATTTTACTCTGAATCCATGGATTTAAAGGAGATGCGGAAAGGGTTTGAGGTGTTGATGTCGCGCTTTTCATTGCCCTTCAATGTGCGGATGACTCGGGAATCCATTTCCGGACTGCGGGGCGCTATGTTTTTGCCCGAAAATGTCAGGCCTAAATGCTCCATTTTGTTTTTGCACGGAGGAGCTTACGCCATGGGCTCGGTGAAAACACATGCAGGTCTGGCTGCCCATCTGGCCAAAGCAGCTCAGGCTCAGGTGTTCCTTCCTTCGTACCCCTTGGCTCCCGAACATCCCTTCCCCCAGGCCCTGAACCTTCTTTCAGATTGGTTGCCTCAATGGGTAGCAAGCCAGGGCTTACCCTTTTTTTTAGCTGGAGATTCGGCCGGAGGCGGATTAGCCTTGGCCCTGCACCACCGATGCATTGCCCAAAATTCGGAAGCCGGAAAAGGCTTGATTTTATTTTCTCCATGGGTAGATTTGAGGCCTCTTAGTTCTGAGGTTCAAGCGCTTGAACATCGCGACGCCTATATTCGTTGCGCCGATGTTGAACGCTTCAGCCAGCTGTATGCTGCAGAGCAGCGGGAGAATCCCGAGGTTTCACCTTTGCTGCAAGCTACGGCTCCGAATTGTCCCGTTTTTTTGCACTATACCAGCGATGAACTGCTGTACAACCAGTGTCGGCAGCTGGCCCAAAAATGGAAAAATCAGAATGTAGAACTTCAAGAGCGGGTTTGGCAAGGCCTGTTTCATGCCTTTCAGGCCTTGGGGAGTTGGCTTCCGGAGAGCGAAGCCTCCATTGCAGAGGCGGGCGAATTTGTACAAAAAGTAGTCCGAATGCAGGACTTGAAATAAACGATTTTGGGCGCCTATTCCCGCTTTCACCTGTAGTCGGTTTGCCCAAGTCGGCAGGGCCTAGGTCGCTGCGGTGGCTCCTCGCGTCGCCTCCTCGCTCCGGCCCTGCACGACTTGGGCTGCACCGCCTGCCGGTTCAATCGGGGGCGCAAGGCCTCAAGGCCTAAACTCAACTTCTTTATAAAGGATGCATCAATTTAAATGTTAACTTAGTATTAAGAAATGTACGGTTATGAATAAATGTGGACTTTTGTTCTGGATTTCAATGGGTTTAACCTTGTGTATACATGGGCAAATCCGAATTAACGAAGCGAGCAACCGGAATTTCTCTCAGGTGTTTGATGAGTTTGGAAAAACAGAAGATTGGATTGAACTGTACAACGCCTCACCGCAGCCTCAGTCTCTGCTCGGTTACGGAATTAGTGACGATCCCAGCTTCCCGATGAAATGGCCTTTGCCCTCGGTGACTATGCCTGCCGGCGGCTATTTACTGCTGTTTGCTTCCGGACGAAATCTTTCCAGTGTGGTTGACCACTGGGAAGCCGCTGTAAAAGAGGGGCAAAACTGGAGGTACAGGGTAGGTTCCAGTGCCATTCAATCCAATTGGAATCAGATTGGAGTAAATCCCCCCGGTTTTTCTACAGGTCCCGGAGGTTTTGGTTTCGGAGACAACGACGACGCAACTCAGCTTCCCGGCAATATTTTTACCGCCTACATCCGCACCGACTTTCAAATTGCAGATACGTCGAAAATTGAACGGATGACCTTGAGTGTCGATTACGACGATGCATTCGTGGCCTATCTGAACGGAATTGAAATTGCTCGGAATAATTTTAGCGGTCAGGTGGCCTACAATGTGTTGGCCGATGGACAACACGAAGCTGCCATGTATCAGGGAGGAAATCCAGAGCATTTTATTCTAGATATGGCTCAAATTCGCGGCATTTGGAATCAAGGCACCAATACCCTGGCCTTGGTGGGTATCAACGCGACTCAAAACAGTTCAGATTTTAGTTTAAGGCCCTGGTTGCATGTAGGTTTGCGTGATCAAACCACCTTTTGGTCGGCAGCAGAGCCTTGGTTTGGAGCCTCCAATTTGGGTTCTTTGCACACCAATTTTAAATTGTCCTCGGAGGGTGAAACGGTAGTTCTAGTAGATGCTCAGGGAAATATCCTTGATGCCCTGACTGTAGATAGCCTAATGACCGACTGGTCGGTAGGTAGCCAAACCGATGGTTCAACCCAGCGCGTAACGTTTTTAACAGCAACGCCCGGCAGCAGCAACAATACTCAAACCGGTTTTCCAATGGGCTGGGCCCAAAAGCCGGTTTTTACTCAGCCGGCAGGATTTTATGGCGGACCAATTTCGGTAGGGATTTCCCCGGTTCCTCCGGGATATGAGGTTCGATACACCACCAATGGAGCGACACCAACCCAAACCGACCCCTTGTATTCAGGCGCCGCCATCAATATAGGGCAAACCACCTTTTTGCGGGCCAGAACTTTCCATACGGTGGGCCAAGCCCTGCCCTCTGAGGTCGCTTTTGCCTCTTATTACATTCAGGTTGACCATGATTTGCCTGTTATTAGCATCAGCGCCAATCCCAATGATTTGTTTGGGCCCAATGGAATTTGTGACAATTGGTGGACCGATTGGAAAAAACCATGTCATGTGGATTATTACGATTCAAGTGGACAATTGAAATGGTCGCAACGGGCAGGAATTAAAATTGAAGGCGGAGCAGGAGGAAGCCGTTCTCATCCTCAAAAAAGTTTTCGGGTAGAACCCGGAAATGGGGCATTGGGCGATGGGAATTTAAATTTTCCCCTAATTCCAGACCGCGCCGGAAGAACTGATTTTGAGCGTTTTTACCTGAGAAATGGGTCAAATCAATACCTGCGACTTCCCTACAAAGATGCCCTGCTAACCAAATTGATGGGAAAAAACACGCTGAATTATTATTCCGCGTATACGCCCGTGGTGGTGTATTTGAATGGAAGTTACAATGGAGTATATGAGTTGCGCGAAAAACAAGATGTAAATTATTGCGAAGCCCTGCATCAAGCAAATACGGACTCACTCGATATTTTATCCGTCAGTTATTGGTACGGAAGTGTTTTGCGTGCAGTCGAAGGCTCTACGGAACCATTTTTAAACGATTACAATTGGTTTACAACCTTAAACCCAACCGATCCTCAATTTTTGACACAAGCCGGCCAGGTTTTAGACATTCCGTATTACAACGATTACATCGCGGCTCAAGCATGGGTAGGAAATACGGATTGGCCCTGGAACAACATTAAAATTTTTAGAGGCACCCATACCCAAAAGAAATGGAGGTATGGACTCATCGATTTGGAATGGGCGTTAAATCCAAATGGTTGGACCGACAACACCCACGATGGCATCGGATATTTATTCCAGCAGGGACCCAATGAAATTCATGCCAATTTCTGGTATCGATTAATTCAAAATGACCAATACAAAAATTACTTTATCAATCGTTTTGCTGATTTGATGAATACCAGCTGGTTGTGGTCGGCCATGGATACCGTTGAAACAAATATGTATCAGGAATCGCTATCGGAAGCACCAGGTCAATTTGCTCGCTGGGGAACAACTACGGTAGCCAATCACATGAATTCCTACGCACAAAACCATCAAATAATGCGCAATCAATTGGCAGGTCGAAGCCCCTATGTTCGAAACCATTTGCGCTATCATTTTAATTTACCCAAAAATGTAAATGTGGCTTTGGACGCTATGCCATTGGTCGGCGGCAACATTCAAATTTCAACCATTACTCCGGGTCCATTGCCCTGGCAAGGCATTTATTTTGATGGAGTTCCGGTAAAAATTACTGCAATTCCTGAGCCCGGTTATGCCTTTAGCCATTGGGATTCTCAAGCCTATATATCTGCCCCCAATAACCCCGTTTGGGAAGATACCATCACCAACACCTCGGTAACGTTTAAGGCCAATTTTACCTTCCTGTACACCCCATCAGACTCACTACGCATCACCGAACTGAATTATCAAGACCATCCGGGATTGATCCAAGGCGATTGGGTTGAAATTCAAAACCAAGGTAGCACCCCAGCTCACCTGAAAGGCTGGAGACTCAAAGATGCCAACCAAAATCAATGGTCGTTTCCAGACGATTTGGTTCTTGCTCCCGGCGGATTTGCAGTTGTTTGTCGAGATACTTCTGCATTTCAATCCATGCATCCGGGAGTGGCTCATCTTTCTTCTACCTTATCTTTTGGCTTGGGGAATGGTTCTGATTCGTTGTACCTGATTCATAAAAATGGAACAACCATCGACTCTGTAGGCTATTCAGATGGAGTCGGCTGGCCCAGGGGAGCCAACGGTCGCGGTCGAACTCTGGAACGCGATGCCTCAGCCCTTGGAATGCAGGCCGCGGGTTGGTTCGATGGCTGCATGAAAGGCTCGCCCGGAGCGCCGTACAGCCCATGCCAAGAGAAAGTCTTAATCTCAGAAGTCATGTACAAACCTTCAAACAACCAACCCAGTTCCGATTGGTTTGAGGTGTTTAATCCTGGCAATCAATCCATTGACCTAAGCGGTTGGCGCATCAGCGATGAGGCTGGAAATTCCCATACGGTTGCTCAAGGAGAAATCCTTTCAGCAGGAAGTAGAAGGGTAGTGGCTCAGGATTTAGCCTTGTTTCAACAAATACATCCCAGCATTTCAAATCCCATCGGCCCATCTGGAATAGCCTTGTCTTCGAGCCTAGAATCGATTTTTTTGAGCGATTCCAGTGGAAATTTGGTGTTTAGTCTTTGTTTTGATGGACTGGCACCCTGGCCCCTGAGTCCCAACGGAACGGGTCCCTCGCTAGAAATGCTCGACAGTACAGGAAAGATGAACCAAGCTCAGAATTGGTTTGCAGGCTGCCCCAACGGGAGCCCCAATACTTGGTTCCTAACATGCCAATCGTCTGTAAATCAAATGGAAGCCACCAATTTATTGGTGTATCCAAATCCATTTTCATCTGAGTTAACCCTTCAATCTACCAAACCATTTACTGGCAGGTTGGTCGATGTGATGGGCAGAACGGTCTGGACAGGAAATATACAACAGGGAACAACCGAATTGGTATTTGGCCCCGAGCTTTTGCCAGGATGGTATGCCCTGGTGAATGAAGAAGGCCAACACTACGCCATCCTAATTAAACGCTAAGGATTTGGGAGCTTTTGCTGGAACCATCGGAAGATTAACGTAAAAAAAACGTACATTTCGGCATGAAGTGGGTTGGCTTTGCTGTTTCGTTGCTGTTCAGTGCAGCTGTGCTTTACTTTCTGGAGGCGGGCTGGGCTGAAATCCCTCCCATGGGGCAACTGCTGCATCCCGGAAAAGGATTGGTGCAGGCCTTAAATGAACCTGAATTTCATCAACTGCCCGAGGACCTAGAACAACACCTAACAGCTCCGGCTACCATTGGGTTTGATGATGGACGGGTACCCTTTATACAGGCCGAAAATCCCCATGACCTGTATTTTTTACAAGGCTATGTAACGGCTCGTTTTCGGCTTTGGCAAATGGATTTCCAAACCCGATTTGCTTCTGGCCGCTTATCAGAAATCGTTGGCCAAAAGGCAATTCAGCTTGACATTCAACAGCGTCAAAAGGGCATGACCTATGCCTCCGAACAGGCATTACTTGCCTTTGAAAAAGATCCGGAAATGAAGGTGGTATTGGATGCCTACACGGCTGGAGTCAATGCTTGGATTGAATCGCTTTCCTACTCCGATTATCCCATTGAATTTAAGCTTTTGAATTATGCTCCTGAGCCCTGGACCAATTTCAAAAGTGCGTTGATGTTAAAATACATGGCCGACCTGCTCACCGGAACCACCTACGATATGGAATTGGGTTGGGTACTTCGCAATTTGGGCATTTCGTACTTGGAACAATGGTATCCGGATTTCAATCCATACCCTCAAGCCGCAGTGCAGGCAAACCAGAATTTATACGCAAACGGCTCATTTTCTACACCCCATCCATCCCGGTATTTGCCCTGGTTTAATCGACCTGTTCCGGCTGATTCAACTCAAGGGCTTGGAAGCAACAATTGGGCTGTTCATGGCAGTCGAACGGAAACCGGTCGGCCATTTTTGGCCAACGATCCCCATTTGCCATTAAACCTTCCCTCCATTTGGTTTGAAGTTAATTTACGGGATGCCAGCCACCACGTTCATGGGGTGAGTTTACCCGGAACTCCGGCCGTCATCATTGGGTTTACGCCGGCTACCGCATGGGGTGTAACCAATGGAACCGTAGATGTAAAAGATTGGCTCGTCTTGGAACTGAATCCACAAAAAAATGCCTACAAATCTGATTCAGGTTGGAAAGCCTTAAAGTATAGGCCCGAGGTGATTGGAGTTAGGGGACAGGCTGATCTGAGCTTTAAGGTGCCCTACACAGAATTCGGACCGGTAGTAGATACAGATACCCTAATTCAGAATAAGAACTACGGACTGGCCTTCGCATGGACAGGATTTGAGCCTTCCAACGAACTTCGAACCTTTTATTTGCTGAACAGAAGCGCATCCATCCGCCATATTGAGGCGGCTTTAGAAACCTTTAAATGTCCCCCTCAGAATTTTGTGTATGCCGATACCGCAGGAAACATCGGGTTGTGGCAAAAAGGTCTATTCCCGAAACGGGAACAGGGATTGGGAAGAACCCTGGGTAAACCCTTGGATGGAATTGCCCCCTGGTCCAGCTATGTGGCCGATTCCCTAAGTCCCCACCTACGAAATCCAGTGTCTGGATTTGTGTTTTCAGCCAATCAGCATCCCTTCGGAGCCCAATCGCCCTATCCCTACACGGGTCGATTTGAGATTTGGAGAAACCTCCGCATTTTTGAACGCTTGTCTTTGCCCGGAAAAATGTCGATGGAAGATATGATAAGCCTGCAATTGGACAATCATTCCCGGGAGGCATCAACCTTATTGCCCCTGATGCTATCTTGCCTGAAAACGCGCTCAGGGCTGATTGAAAAGCTGGAACAATGGAATGGAGATTATTCCGACCCCACAGAAATGGCTCTTTTGTTTGAACTTTGGCTGAAGAAGTCCATGCGCGCTGTATGGCCTGAAATCGATGAAAACCATGCCGTATATCCTCAATCGTGGTTGTTGATGGAGGCCTTGCAGTCCAATGGTTTTGCGGGCTTACCCTTGCATGTAGATTCGGCAAGCCGAGTAAAGTATAGAAAGGCCGTGTCCTTAGCCTTTGATGAAGCTCTAAGCGAGTATAAGCCACAACCCTGGTACTTGGTTCGCAATACCCGCATGAAGCATTTAGCTCGGCTGGAAGCTTTTAGCTCAGAACTCATTCGCAGTGGCGGTCATGGCTCGGCCCCCAATGCCATGAAAAATCAAAATGGTCCGAGTTGGCGCATGCTGGTTAGTTTAGAGAAGCGGGTTTGGGCAAAACTCATTTATCCCGGAGGTCAATCTGGGAATCCCGCATCGGCCTTTTATTTGAATCGGCTTCGAACCTGGGAGCAAGGCCGATACCATACAGTCCGCTTAGATTCTCTGCCTTCTTTCAGTCAAGTTTGGATGTTTAAACCCAAATCAATGCCATGAAGACTGCCGTTTATTTTATTTTGGGTTTTGTATTGCATTGGCTTGTAGGCAACTGGATTCCCTATGGTTTGATGACTTTTTTTGCGGCCTTAATCTGGGCCTTTTTCTGGAAGCCTACAACCTGGCAGCAGCTGTTGGGGAGTGTTCTTGCTCCGGGGTTGGCTTTGGTGCTGGTATTGCCTTTGTTAACCGAGCCTAGGGCCCTTGTCTTTTATGCCCAACTTGAGCAGATTGTAGGGGGAAAATCCTACGCAGGATATGGCTGGATTGGAATCACCTTTGCATTGGGTGCGGTGTATGGATTGTTGGGAGGTTGGCTGGGATACCGCTGTCGGGTATTGTTCTGGCCTCAAAGCAGAAAGACTAGGGGAGTAGCGCATCCTTTGATTCGGCGTTGATGCCGCATTTCCGGCTGGAACGCTATTTTCAGACTTTGGTGTTGAATGGGCAAACACGTGGGCATACGTGGGCATACACGTAGGTATGCCCCTATTTACCGATACAAAACCGCCCAAAAATATGCCCCAATACCTCCTCGGTTCCAATGTGCCCGGTCAATTCCTCCAACGGACGCATGGCCTGACGCAAATCCAAGGCCAACATATCTCCGCTGTACCCCGAATCCAAATGCTGCCGCACTCGCTCCAATCCATGAACCGCTTCTTCCAGCAATCCCTTGTGCCTTGCCTGACTAATCATGATGTCTTGATTGCCATAGCCCATATCTATCAGTTGCCCCAATAAGGCCTGCTTTATTTCCTCCAAACCTTCCCCGTTTTTCGCCGAAACCGGTATTCCACTGCCCGGTTTGATCCCAGCCTCCAGCACATCCATTTTGTTCCAAATCCTCAAAATGGGTTTGCTTTCTAAACCCAGTCGTTCGCGCCAACGAAGTTCCTCCTGCTCCAACTCGGCCTCGGTCTGATTTTGCGCATCGCCCAAATGCAACACCATGCCCGAGCGCCGCAAGGCCTCAACACTGCGTTCTATCCCCAGCTTTTCAATGGGATCTTCGGTGTCGCGGATTCCCGCCGTATCAATAAACCGAAAGCGAACACCCTCTAAAACCAGTTCGTCTTCCACCGTATCTCGGGTGGTTCCCGGAATGTCCGATACCAAGGCCCGTTCTTCCTGCAGCAGGGCATTCAGCAAGGTGCTTTTGCCGGCGTTCGGTTTGCCCACAATGGCAACAGGTATACCTTGCTTTAATGCTCTGCCCATGGTGTAGGTTTGAAGCAAGGATTGAAGCTGCTGTTCTATCTGTTCGATACGCTTGCTCAGGTCGCTGCGCGAAGCAAACTCCACGTCTTCTTCCGAAAAATCCAGCTCCAATTCCAGCAAGGCACAAAAATCCAGCAGGCTGTTTCGCATGGCGTTGATGCGTTCTGAAAAGGCGCCGCGCAAGTGCTGCATAGCCATGCGGGCAGCAGCTTTATGGCCGGCAGCAAGCAAATCTGCAACGCCCTCGGCCTGAGCCAAATCCATTTTCCCATTCATGAAAGCCCGGCGGGTAAATTCGCCGGCCGTGGCCGGGCGTATGCCCCGAAGACTGAGCTGATGCAAGGCCCGCTCCACCACATAGGCCGAAGCATGAAAACTGATTTCAACCACATCTTCGCCGGTGAACGACTGCGGAGCCAGAAACGGCAGCAGCACCACCTCATCCATGATTTCATCTCCGTCCATCCAGCGGCCCACCAAGGCAGAGCGGTGCCGCCATTGGGACTCGGCCATTTCTCCGCGTCCATACGGCCGAAAATGTGCCTGCACCGCCGCCCAACTCTCCGGCCCACTCACCCGAATCAAGGCAATGCCACCGCCCAAGGGCGTAGACAGTGCGGCTATGGTTTGCTCAGAATGCACGTTTTTTTTTGTAAAGGTCTGCATTTTTGCTTGTTTAAGTTAGAATTTAAATGGATTCTCTTGTATTTGGAAGTGAAAAATGAAGAAGAGAGTTTAGCGGCTTCGGTTTTTTACCAGAGGTTGCGGTTTTGCATGGAGACAGTTTTTGTTTGGTTTGATGGCTTGGATTTGCACTAAGGGGCTTTTTTATGGCGGATTTTTTTGATTTTCAACTTGATGGAATAGGAATATCCTGAAGGCTACGGTTTGACATACCCAAAAAAAGGGTGCCTCGCGTCCCTTCGGGTCGCCGAATTTTTTCCACCATTTGAAGGAATCCTGAAATTCGATTTGTTCTCTCCTGCTTTCCCCCCTCCTCAAACCTTCTTCCAAATTTCCTTTCCTATGTAAGGATGAATTTGCCAGTTCATCCAGTCTCATTCCCATGCTCCCGCTTTCTGCACCAGCAAAGTTGCCTTTGCCCGATTCAGAAAGCTTTTCTGAGACTCCCCAAGGCGAACCTGGTTTAACCTTTCAGCCCAACCAAATCCCCGTAGTTCACTCCAAAAATCTCCCAAACTGTCCCTCGCCACCCCAAATATGTGACGAAGCTGTTCTTTTTAACGTTTCACCGATGAACTACGAATGTACGTGAGGATTTTCAAAGTTTCAAGGGGGAACGGCAATATTTTACCCTCTTTCTGCTGATGTTTCCTTCTAGGTAAGAACGCTAATACTCTACATTGCCTTATAGGTAAGGCATAGGAGCAAATAGAAATTGCAGATGACCCCCCGATTTTTTAATGGTCGATAATATGTTTTATGCCAAGGCTCGCAGGACAATCAATCTGCAGTGCCATTTTCTTTCTCCCTCGGATCTATTCTTGTCTTTCTTTTTCCAGCGTTTGACCAATTTTCGATCAAATGGAAAAATAGGCATGAAATTTCAAAACAACATGGCTAATTTGCTCCTTTATACTTTCAGGGCACAAATCTGTATGTCGCTATTTGATCGCCGGTTTTAATCCAAGACATCAATCCGACAATACGAACAATGGAATTGTAAGTAATCCAACTAATTAATTGTTGAAATTCAATTCTGATGTGTATTGACCGCCGCGCAAAGAGTCTATGGTCACTGAATTTAATTTCAACCCTGTCATGTGCAATTGACTCCGAGAGGAGAAAATACCTTTTCCGTCAGGAATGTTGGTGAAATCTGTGGCTCTTGGAACGACACTGGTACTGGGTTTATTGATGACTAAAAAGTCATAAAATTCCTTTGCCGCCCCGTACACTGAAATATCAATTTGAATAAATTCACGTCCTATGGAGGGGTTTATTTGCAGGTTGTTGGCAACGCTGCTATAAAATTCTTCTTTGGTAATAGGAAAGCGAATTAAGTTATTTTGGCAATCTGAATATGGAATCATATTGTATCGATTCACAAACGATTTTCGGGTCCGATTTAAGGGATTGTTCATTGGAAATTCGTCGTAAATAAACTTCAATTCGAACTGATAGGCGGCGATATTTGCTGAGGTATTGCAAGTCCATTGGAATGACACCACCTTATTATTTGTGTTGGGTTCCCAATTTAAGGCTGTGGTTGGTGCATTGGGATAATTGAAAATGGTGGAACCGGCAATTACGGTGGTCACCTCGGTACGTTTCTGATTGTCTGGATTGTAAATAACCAAGGTGTAGTTGAAGTTCTTATCGATGTTTGCTGTAGTTAAGTACAGAACATTTGAATTTGAGGCGAAAAGACCGCTGTCTTTAGGGATTGCATTGATGGTTTTTTCTAGGGGAATGGAATCCATTTTTGTTCCATCTTTTTTCTTTTTTAGAAGTGCAACCTGGATGTTTGGATAATTCAAGGAATCAGCAATCTGAGCAAAGTATAGGGCATTTCCATCGCCCAAAAATGCCTTATTAATCCGTACCCAATTTGTGTCTTCGTTGGCATCCAATAGGCCGTATACAACTGGAATATCTTTAAAGTCGGAAGTTAAGTCAATTTCATTGTCGTTGCAAGCTGTTGCAAACAGCAATCCAATTAGAGCCAGAGCATAAAAGCGAAAACCATTCATAGGGTAAAGGTACAACTTTAATTACCAGAGCAAAAGTTCTTGGATTCCATCTTTTAAGCGACTCCAAGGTAGAAAGGCTTCTTCTAGGGCCGGAGCAAAGGGTACAGGCGTATCATCGGCCGATATACGTTTCACGGGGGCATCCAGCCAACGAAAACAGTGTTCCTGAATTTTTGCTGCCAAATCCGCGCCAATTCCTCCTAAATCCGTTGCTTCATGAAGAACCAAGGCTCTGCCAGTTTTTTTAACGCTAGTAAAGACCGTATTCCAATCCAATGGTACTAGGGTTCTTAGGTCAATTACTTCTATGGAATTGTCTTTAAAATGGGATAGGCAAGCTAGCGTTTTTGGAACGCCCATTCCGTAGGTAATGACGGATATTTTTTCT
>JAQCBQ010000025.1 GCA_027621385.1 Bacteroidota bacterium
AATATGGGAGCCAAATTGGATTGATTTCTATTCGGTCAGGAAATACGGCATACAAAACCTGATTGGAATACGCCTGCGATTGAGTATAAATGCGCTGCCGCTGCTGTGCATCGCTTTCTCCTTTATATTTAGGAAACCAGGGGCTTAAGAACCAATGCGGCACATTTTTATCAAAGTGCTTTAGCAAACGAAGCGATAATGGTCTTTTGGTGACAGACAGTTGTGCCAACACCTGATCGCGGGCCGCGTCCACAGGGATGCCTTCTAATTGTGCTAGTGCTTGAGCAGCGTATTGGAGCTTATCGTTATGACCAAAAGAAACCTTTAAATAGTGAATGGTGTACCAGGCTTGAGCAAGCATTTGAGCAAAGAGCTCTTGTTTAGAAATGGTGTCTCTCCGTTGTTCTACAAAATATAAGATGGATAAAAACCAGTAGAACTTGTAGGTTAAATAGGTGTTATTAAAGCAAGCTGCCAGATTGGCTACGGGCAGATAAGATGAGGGCGTAAGGCGAGAAGAAACAACCATAAATTGAAAAACAAAGTACGGAAATCTTCTCTCGTTTGAGGAGATAAAAAACCATCCAAGGAAAAAAAACAACAGAAAAGAATGGTTTAGGGGAGCATAAAGGGGGCTAATGCGGTCAAAAGCCTACCTTTGTTCTAGCATAACACGTCGAAAGCATCATTAAGACGATGGGAAAAAAAATTCGAAATGGGGTATTTGCACTGCTGAGGCTTTGCCTCTGTACGTTCGTACTTTCTACGCTTCAAGCCCAACAGTTCCATTCAGATGCCAATTTGCGCGAGCTTGCGGAAGCGGATACCATTGTTCGTATTTACAGCCGGGAGAGCGGAAATTTTAGTGGAGTCTTTTTTGCCCGAATTTCAGATTCTAAGAAATGGGGAGTTTTTAATGCCTTTTCCGATTCCAAAGGCAATTCACAGGTAATTTCAATGCTATTTGACTCTCTCACCCTTGTACATCACCCTGTTTATGTGTATTTGGCATGGCAAGACGGAAAAATGGGATTGGTAGAAAATAGCCGCATACAAGAACGCGTACCCGTATTCATATATCAAGATGGAATGTACGCTCTAGATGCGCAACAAAACCATTATGTTTTGGTGAAAGAGAAAAACCGTTGGTCTGTTTTGGATGCTCGAAGTCAGCGGCCTCTTTCGGGAAAAACATGGGCAGACCCCCTTCGGATTCCACTTCCTGTTCGATAATGAGGAACATGGAGCAAAATAATCTGGGGCTTGAAAATAGCCCCTATCTGCGTC
This sequence comes from Bacteroidota bacterium, assembly GCA_027621385.1. Classification (GTDB taxonomy): domain Bacteria; phylum Bacteroidota; class Bacteroidia; order CAIKAF01; family CAIKAF01; genus CAIKAF01. The sequence continues at coordinate 1,288 of JAQCBQ010000025.1, forward strand.
AGCATTCCTCAAACCCGGTATGGTGGCAACCCTATGGACATGAAGCCATACAGCAGGCAGAAAAGTCAAATCGGTTGTTGGTTGTAAGCATCGGTTATTCCGCCTGCCATTGGTGCCATGTAATGGAACATGAATCCTTTTCTGATGAGGAAGTAGCAGCGGTCATGAATTCCCGCTATGTTTCCATAAAATTAGATCGAGAAGAACGGCCCGACTTAGACCATGTTTATATGCAAGCAGCCATGTTATCTTCTCGACAAGGGGGTTGGCCGCTAAATGCCTTGTGCTTGCCGGATGGGAGACCCTTTTTTGCCGGCACCTACTTTCCAAAAGAACGCTGGCTGTTGATTCTGAATCATTTTTATGGTCTCTGGATTACTGAGCCGCAGTCCTTGCTTGAGGCGGCAAGCCAAATTCAACAAGGGATTTCAAGACTGCTTGCCGCCCCTACTATTGACTTTGATGCTACACCTGATATTTCTGGGCAACTTCAAGATTGGAAACAACGCGTTTATGCCCAATTGGACCCAGATTTTGGAGGGCCAGACCGTGAGCCTCGATTTCCGATGCCGGCCATTGCCCTTCCTTTTTTGAGCGACAATCAACCCATGGCCGAGCGAATAAAAACTTGGCTATTGCGTATGGCGGCAGGTGGTATATACGACCAAGTAGGAGGAGGATTTGCTCGCTATTCTACAGACGGCCATTGGTTTGTTCCTCATTTTGAAAAGATGCTGTACGACAATGCACAACTGCTTGAGGTATATGCATTAGCCTTTCAACGAGAAAAACATCCCATCTTCCTTCGAACCCTTCATGGAATATTAGATTGGGTAAGCTCTGATTTAGAATTATCAGATGGTCGAATTCAATCGGCTATGGATGCGGACAGTGAAGGCGAAGAGGGCCTTTTTTATTGCTGGAAGCCTGAAGAGTTACCCGCATTCAAGCCTGAGGAATGGAATGATTTAAGGTTGGATTTTGAATGGATTCCAAAGGGAAATTGGGAAGGGAAAACCATATTTTGGCGCCCTAATCGCTGGGCTCAGCCTCTACTACCCAATACCGAATCGGCATTGCAAAAACTAAAGCGTACCCGAGACCTTCGAACGGCGCCAAGCATAGACACCAAGGTGCTTTTGGGCTGGAACGCTCTATATCTTAAAGGCTTGGTAGCGGCAGCCCTATGCGATGTCTGTTTTGAGGAAAAAACAATAAAAAAGGCTCAAATTCTGGGTGAAGTCCTATGGAAATATCGAAATGAGCAGGGACAGTGGACGCGCTGCATGGAAGCCAGGCCGTATTTACCTGCCTTTTTGGAAGATTTGGCACCACTTGGGTTGGCCTTGACTGGCCTACACCAATTGCATGGCAAAGGCCCTTGGCTTGATAGAGCATTGCAATTGGCAGAAGATATGGTGGCGCAGTTTGGGCAAGCCGACAGTCCGCTGCTTTCCTTTTCAGCCGAACCAGATCCAGTAACGGGGAAAGCCCATTTTGAAATACAAGACAATGTAATTCCTTCTGGCAACAGTATGGCAGCTCGGTTTTTTTGGGAATTGGGGCGGCTTTCAGGTCGAATGGAGCTAATAGAGCGTGCGAAAAAAATGCTGTTCCAAGCGTATGGTGCGCTGAATGAATCTCCAATGTGGCATAGCGGCTGGTTGTTGCTCGCGGAAACCATTGCCGACCCGCCAGATGAGCTTCGATACCATGAAGATGCCATTTCGGCCCGTCGGGTCTGGAGACAACGCCACCGAGCTCCCCTGTTAATCTTTGATGAATCCCTTGCCCCTGGGCACTGGCAGGTTTGTCGAGGTACTCAGTGCATCTTGCCGGCAGCGTCGGAGGCCGAATTGCTGAGCTGCTGGCCCAATTATGTTGAATAGGAATGATGGCCAGAGAAAAAAGTGAAGTTTGTCGCTTTACACTTGAAACGAAGGTTAAATTGACCTTGAAACCCCTTCTTGTTTGCATTTTTTAAACGTAATTCTGGCTAAATTAATGAGGAACGTATCGCCAAGAGTGGCATTAATCGATGTATATGGGGAATCTGAAAATACAAGGCATGTTCGTTCGAGTCCCATTCGGTAAGGGAGTGGGAAAATCAAGTATAGGTCATTACATCCGTTGAAAGAGATTTCCCTTTTTGGGGACCCCTGTTTTTGGGCCTCGGTTAATTCCAATAGCGATTTCCTGAAGGCTGCGCTTTGGCATACCCAAAAAAGGTAACCTCGCGCCCTTCGGGTCGCCAATCATTTCCCTGCATTTAAAGGATTCTTGAAATTCGATTCATTCTCCCTCCTTTCCTCCTTTCCTAAAATGGATGAATTTGCCAGTTCATCCTGTCTCATTCCCATGCTCCCGCTTCCTGCACCGGCAAAGTTACCTTTGCACGATTCAGAAAGCTTTTCTGAGACTCCCCAAGGCAAACCTAGTTCCACTTTTCAGTTTCCCCAGATTCCCGTAGTTCACTCCAAAAAGTGCCCTAACTATTCTTCGCCACCCCAAATACGTGACGAAGTTCTTAGGTTAACGTTTCATCGATGAACTTCAAATTTACGCGAGGATTTTCAAAGTTTCAAGGTATAATTGCGTTTTAATCCCATTTTTTTCAATGAGAAGCTGTTCAATACATGCGACGCTTTTAAAACTTGCTTTATAAAGCTAGTATGCAAACCAACCGATTTTTCTTGGTGGGTTCAATAATTAGGCTAAAAATGGAGAAACTAAAACAAGATATGAGACCCTTTTGGTATTTTCTGCATTGAATTGAAACTACCTTCGCAACAAACACCCTTAAAAAGAAAGAAACTGAGAACCTTTTTGTGAAGCTTCCGCTCTGCTTGCATCATTGCCTCAAGGGCCATCGATAACGACTGATGCATCCCTTCATTTCCGCTAGCAACTTCAGCTAAAATTGTCGTAATTTGGTCTTGTGTAAAGTGTAGAATTTCATGATTGTTTTGTATTGATTATTACAATCTAACAAAAAGTCACTTTACACTCGCTTTGACATACCATCTGGAAAAGCTCAGGTAGTTATTGACTATGCGCCACAGGTGGTTAGGCTCGAATCTCGAAAAAACCGATTTGAGAGGAATTAAATCCATTACCAATTTAAAATTCCAGGATACATTTTTCGCCCTAAGATTCCTGGGAAAAAAACCGAACCGTCCCGAAGAGGCAACCCCTTATTGAGCATAGGTACAATCACTTTTTTACCTTGTCTAGGCAAGGGGGTTTGTGTTCGAGAAGGAACACCCCTTAAAGGCAAACGCCAAAGGAGCAAATTAGCCTTTCGTGGATTATCCATAAAACGTCGTTCCTTTTCGGTTTTAAGATCAATGTTTTCAGGGTGGTCCAGCCAAGCCAATTTTAATGTGTCGTTATATACCGTATGCAGTACAGACAAAAACATTCCTTGGTCATTTCGACTGACCTGCCGCTTCGGAAGTTTCATCTTCCATTCTATTTGATTCATAGAATCCAAAGCAAAAACAAATAAGTCGTTCCGATAATAGGTATACGTACAGAATTGTTGAGCAGTTCGGTAATCGGTATAGCAATGCTCAGTAAATAAGCGGTGTTCGGCCAGCACAAATTTACTTCCCCGAGAAGAAGAAAAAACCTTTAGGACCTCAATATAAGCCGCATCTCGGTCAGTTCGACTTTGAATAAGCGCATCGGTTTCGAAATCCGGGAGAAAAGAAGGCTCAAAAGCAAGGTCGATGGGTTCTGGCCAGGATATTCTGGGGTCTTTGGGCAAAGGTTGAAGAAGAATCCCAGAAATTGAAGCTGTCTTTTTCTTTGAAATTTCATAGCTCATGCTAATCCAAATTTGGCCTTGTACCGTATCCAGTGAGGCACTTCGGACCTTACGTTCCCCATAGACCAAAGGAAGGCTAAAGAACTCACCCAGACTGTCTCTAGATGAAAAGACCATGAGCTGTAGGAAGCTTTTATCTTCTCTATTTTCTAAAATACCAATATTCTTTGGACGAATTTGCAGCAATGACCATACGGTTCCACTTTCATCAATTTTTATATCTTCCTCTCCCAATTCATTCCTTTGATAAGGCAAAAGAACCGAATTAGTCCAATCTAAATTCATTGTACTGTCAAACACACTAATTTCAAGTTCAACCCCCAATTGCCTATCGGAAGAATTTGTTGTAAATAATGCAATTTTTCCTGTTCTTGATTCAGATAAAAATCGCACAGTGGGGGCTTTGATTTTAGATTCTACGCGTTCATCCAAAATAAGGTGCGGTTTTCCCTCTTCCCTTCCATTTAAATCGATTGGATTTATTAATGCTAAAGCTTGTTTTCGATTGGGATCATACCCCGTTTGAAATATTAAAAAACGGTCACTAAGAACGGTCATCCCTGCAAATTTGGGCCTATAAAACCGATATCGTTCCTGCACAGTTTTGCCATGATGGAGTTCGATGCTTCGGTCCAAATGAAGGTAGGGTAGGTCAAACACATCAACAATAGCCTTATGGTATCCCAGCGGAGGGAATTTCAATCGAACCCAGCCTGCCTCCAAATCGGAAATGGGGAAAATACTATGTAAGCTCTCGTTTCTTGAAAATCCAATACCCTGACCCCAATTCAATGTTGGGGCCTGCACCCAAGCCTTTAGAGCAAAAAGACAATGAAAAGAAAAAACTATGAAAGGTCTTCCCATGTTCCATCTTCTGTTTGATTTCCCTGGTCCTCCTTTCCGGATTTAGGCTGGCTAGGAGCCATAAGGCCCCCCAAAAAAATCAAGATGCCAAATACCAAGATTAGCCCACCAATCAGATATGAGAAAAACTTAGGAAATTCAAAAATAAAAAGCGATAAGAGGACAAGAAAGAGACCCGAGGACATCATCCATCGTTTGGCCATTGGGCCACCCACAACTTGAAACCTCATGCTTTGGGTTTCATATTGAAATTATCCACCTTTCTAAAAACAGCCTCCAAGGGTTTACCGCGCAACCTAGAAGCCAAATCCCCCTTTTCAATGGCATCTTTCAACAAAGGTAGCACCTCTCGGTATGCGCTAAGCGTGTAATGGATGTCTTCCAAACTGTGGGCTGCCATCATATTGTGATTCCCCTGCCATAGAACCCCTCTACGTATCATTTCTTGTTGAAAATAGGCTTTTGCTTCCAGCGCATTTCCAACTCCAGCTTCCAGAGTAACGGTGGTTCTGCAGGGATACCCTTTACACCGCGTCAGATGCTGCATTCCCAGTTCTTCTGCTAAAGCATTATATCCGTCCATTAAAATCTGTCCCTTAGCGGCAAGATCGGCAGGTACATCCAACCTTTGCAATTCATCCAAGGTGGCCAAGGTTGCGGCCAACGACAACGCTTCTCCCCCAAAGGTGGTAAAGAAAAATACGTCATGATTAAAGTGGTCCATTACATCTTTCCGACCGGTTAAAAAAGCAATGGGCATCCCGTTGGCGACAGCCTTACTGTAGACCGCCAAATCAGGTTTAATTCCGAAATGCTCCTGAGCGCCTCCTAAAGCCAACCTAAACCCTGTCCACATTTCATCAAAAATAAGCAGTGTTCCATTCTCTTTACACAAACGGGCCACTTCCTGCAAATAGCCATCCGCTGGCCGATCAAAAACAAATGGTTCCATGATGACGGCTGCAACAGAGGAATCCAGCGATTCCTTTAAGGAATCGATATTGTTGTAATCAAACGTATTGGTGAGTTCTCCGATGGCACTAGGGATTCCATTAGCTCTTGAGGTAATGGAAATATACCAATCATGCCATCCGTGATATCCGCAGCATAAAATTTTTTCACGTCCAGTATGGGCCCTTGCTATTCGTACGGCAGCGGAGCATACGTCGGCACCTGATTTGCTAATCCGTACAGACTCTGCGTTTGGTATTATTTTATGGATGCGTTCTGCTACAATATATTCCAGTTCGTGCATTAAGGAAAATGTAATCCCATCTGACAACTGATTTAAGATTGCTTTATCAACAGCAGGCCAGCCATATCCAAGAGATAGGGGGCCTATAGCTGCATTCCAATCAAGGTATTCATTCCCATCCACATCCCAAACTCGAGCACCCTTACCCTTTTTTAAATAAATTGGGGCGGCCCCAAGCGAATATTGCCCTGGGCCCTTTGCCATAGTTTGGGTAACTGGAGGCATAATCTCTTTAGCACGTTCAAATATGCTTAGAGAAGTTTCAATTCTGGGATAATCCTGATGTAAAGTGACGGTATTTGGCATGGTCATTTGGTATTAAGCTGATTAATTGAACTTCGCCATTAGCAACCCACCTCTGTACACCTTTAGGTACAATTAGAACGTGGTACATTCCCGCCCCAAAACTGGAGCGGAAAATGGATGGGATAAAAAGGACGCTTCAATACAAAGGAACGAAAAACAGATTAAATGAGAATTCTGAGCACATAGAACAAGAGCAGATTTCAGAGAACTTTAAGATGTTTTCAAAAGGATGCTGAACAAAGGCAGCGATAGTTGGAATTTAAATGCAGGCGGCAGTCAAAAAGTTCAGGCATTTCCGTTTCTGCGCTTTAGCTCATCCCGAACCTTTGATGCCTCCTCGTATTCCTCATTATCTAACAAATATTGAAGTCGCTTTTCCAATATGTCATTGCTTAAACCTGTGAGGGATTCATCATTAGAATTGGTTTCGATTTCTCCCTCACTTTCCGTTTCAATTGAATCATCCTCATTAATCCGTATCCCTGAATCTTCCAAAATCTGTTCATAGATAAAAATCGGACATCCGAACCTGACAGCAAGAGCAACAGCATCGCTAGTTCGAGCATCGATGGTTACCTCTCTTCCGGTAGTGTCTACGCAAAATAAGGTGGCATGAAATACGGCCTCCCTTAATTCATGAATTAAAATCTGCGTCATTTTAACACCGAATTCCTGCGCAAATGCCTTAAATAAATCGTGAGTTACCGGACGTAGTGGCACCATGTTTTCCAACCCTATGGCTATGGCTTGAGCCTCAGAACTCCCAATTATAATAGGCAATCTTCGTGCCCCTCCCAACTCGCCCAACACCAAAACATAGGCTCCGGATTGGGTTTGGCTGTATTGCAGACCAACAATTTCCAGTGCTATTTTCTTCATGATTGGCCTTAAGAGTAGTTAAGCTTGGTCAGCCTTAAATTTTTTAATCGCCTGAGTCAATTTAGGCAAAACCTCAAAAGCATCACCAACAACCCCATAATCTGCGGCCTTAAAAAAGGGCGCTTCGGCATCTGTATTAATAACCACAATTGTTTTTGAACTATTAACCCCGGCCAAATGCTGAATGGCACCACTAATCCCAGCGGCAATATATAAATTTGGACGTATGGTGATCCCTGTTTGACCAACATGCTCGTGGTGAGGGCGCCAACCAATATCAGATACAGGCCGCGAGCAGGCGGTTGCTGCTCCCAGCTCTCTCGCTAAATCTTCAATTAATCCCCAGTTTTCAGGTCCTTTTAACCCTCGCCCCCCCGACACCACTTTCTCAGCTTCAGGAAGGGGGATGTCTGTCGTATTTTTATTTACCGAAAGCACCTTGATTTTTGAGGTCGGGATTTCTGAAGGCGTCCAAGATTCAACGGCTACGGAAGTTCCATTTTTTTCCGCCTGGATTGAATTGGGAGTTAGGGCCACCACAATTTTTTCAGTCAATACGTTTACGTTCGCTAAGGCCTTTCCAGAAAATGCCTTTACAGGAAATTGCATACCCTGAGGGAGACCGGTGGCCCCAGCCACCAAACCTGCAGATAATTTGGCCGCTACCACAGGAGCAACAGCTTTTCCACTGTGATCAAACGACATAAGTACGACTTGGCTACCCGTAAATTGGGCAGCCTCTGAAATTATATGACCAAAAACCAATCCATCAAAATGAGTTAATTCTTGAGTCGAAACCTGAAGAATGCGTTGGGCTCCAAATACTCCTAAACCGGATACGTCTTCAGAACTTTGTCCTAAAATCAAAGCAGTTACCGAGCCCTCTCCAGCCAACTTTTGGGCATAGGTTAGAAGTTCCGCTGAACTTTTACGCGGACGACCATTTTGCAAATCGATATATACTAGTATGTTCATCTCAAAAATTTTAAAGTGCTTTAGCTTCAGAATGCAACAACCGAACAAGTTCATCCATATTATCAGCATCAATAATCTTACATGCTCCCTTTTCGGGGGGCAATGAAAAGTTCACATATTCAATTGTGACGGGAAAGGATTGAGGCTCTATAACAGTGATTGGTTTCGTTCTTGCCGCCATTATACCTCTCATATTGGGTATACGTTGCTCTGCAAGACCTTTGGTCGCAGAGGCAACAAATGGGCCTTGCACTTCAACCTCCTCAGTACCTCCACCAATATCTCTAGACATCGAGGCAGTGCCCTGCACCACATTTAATTTTTCAATCAATGGAATATAGGGCCAATCTAAGTAAGCAGCCAACAATCCCCCTACAACAGAACCATTAAAATCTATTGTTTCTTTCCCCGTAAGAATAAAGTCATAAGACTGCCCCTTAACCCATGCCGCAATTTGTTGCGCCACAGACGTAGCATTGCTTGGAGACAAATTGATGCGGACTGCTTCGTCAGCACCGACAGCCAGTGCCTTTCGTATTATTGAATCATCCTCAGCAGTGCCTACTGTGACGATTGTAACCTTACCTTGCCCTGCGGCTTCTTTCAATTCCAGTGCGCGAACAAGCGCGTACCACTCGTCCGAAGGATTCACAATCCAACTCACTCCATTTCCATCAAGAGAATTCCCTTCCGAATTAAATTTAATCTTAGTTGTTGTGTCGGGAGCCTTAGCAATGCAAACTAAAATATTCATAGCGCTCTTTATTGATTAAACATGCCCTAAAACATGCAGGACAAAAGTACACAAATCTCGCTTTAATCTGTATTTTTGCACCACTAAAGTAAATGGAAACCATGCGAGAAATTCAATTTAGGGAAGCCCTGCGCGAAGCCATGAGCGAAGAAATGCGCCGAGACGCCTCAATTTATTTGATGGGCGAAGAAGTGGCTGAATACAACGGAGCGTATAAAGTTAGCCAAGGAATGCTTGAAGAATTTGGCCCAAAACGAGTGATTGACACGCCCATTGCCGAATTGGGTTTTGCAGGAATAAGTGTTGGAGCTGCCATGAACGGGCTGCGCCCAATTGTAGAATTTATGACCTTCAATTTTTCCTTGGTGGCGATTGACCAAATCATCAACAATGCAGCCAAAATGTATCAAATGTCTGGAGGCCAAGTTCATGTCCCAATTGTATTTAGAGGTCCTACCGGGTCCGCTGGACAATTAGCCGCAACTCATGGCCAATCGTTTGACAATTGGTATGCCAATTGCCCTGGGCTGAAAGTGGTAGTGCCCAGCAATCCAGCCGATGCAAAAGGTTTACTAAAAACAGCCATTCGAGATAATGACCCCGTTATTTTCATGGAGTCTGAACAGATGTATGGCGACAAAGGCCCTGTACCCTCTGAAGAATATTTGATTCCGCTAGGGTTGGCTCGGATTGATCGAGAAGGAACAGATATTACGTTGGTTTCCTATGGCAAAATGATGAAGCAAGTGGTGCTGGCGGCTGAAGAACTAGCTAAAGAGGGTATTTCCGCTGAGGTTATCGATTTGCGCTCTGTTCGCCCAATTGATTATGATTCTGTTATCAATTCAGTAAAGAAAACGAACCGACTGGTGTGCATCGAAGAAAGCTGGCCATTGGGGAATATAATTACAGAATTGGCTTTTCATGTTCAAGAACACGCCTTCGACTATTTAGATGCCCCAGCCTTAAGGGTAACAGGCGCAGACACCCCCCTTCCTTATGCTCCTACCCTAGTGGATGCGTTTTTGCCCAATGCCGAACGCATTGTCCGGGCAGCCAAGCGGGTGATGTATCGGGACTGATAGGCCCGTAAAACTCACTATGGCTAGAAGAAAAAAATCAAAACAATCCCCTCTGAGCAAAGCTCGGAAGCTCATGCTGAAAGACTTGCTCTCTGTGTTTGATCAGAACCCAGAACAGGCGTTTAACCACAAGCAGCTCTCCTCCCGAATGGGCATAGCTGCCTCAGATGAATTTTCTAGAATGTTGGTGCAAGAATGCTTGGAATCTCTCGCGCTAAATAAAGATATTGAAGAAGTTGAACGTGGAAAATACCGAAGAAAAGCCCAAAGCAATTGGATTGAAGGACAACTGGTTTTAGTTTCATCTGGCAACGGATTTGTAATTGTGGATGGCCAACCTGAAGACGTTTTTATTCCAGCAGATAAAATTGGAACCGCCATGCATGGCGACAAGGTCCGGATACTTACCCAATTCAGGAAAAAAAGTCGAAGACAAGAAGCAAAAAAAATTGAAGTTGTCGAGCGCGCCAACACTCAATTTGTCGGCACCCTTCAGGTTTCAAAAAACTACGCGTTTTTAGTTCCCGATAGCGAAAAAATTCAAAAAGACTTTTTTGTTCCTGAACAATGGATTGGAGAGGCTAAAAATGGCCAAAAAGTAATTGTTGAAATTTTAGAGTGGCCAAGCCAGGGTAAAAATGCTACGGCTAAAGTTGTCCGAGTACTTGGAAACCCTGGTGAAAATGAAACCGAAATGCATTCCATCTTGGCTGAATTCGGTTTTAGTGTTGAATTCCCAAAGCATGTCGTTCAAGAGGCAGATTCAATAGCTACGACCATCCCGCCAGAAGAAATTGAGCAACGAAAAGACATGCGTAGCATTCTTACCTTCACCATTGACCCGGAAGACGCTAAAGATTTTGATGATGCCCTGTCCATCCAACCGCTTAATGATGGGCATTGGGAAGTCGGTGTACATATCGCTGATGTTTCTCATTATGTTAGGCCGGGGTCGGCCATGGAAGAAGAGGCCAGAAAGAGAGCAACCAGCGTTTATTTGGTCGACAGAACGGTGCCCATGCTGCCTGAAAAACTCTCCAATGGCCTATGCAGTTTAAGGCCAAACGAAGATAAACTTACCTTTTCTGTGCTATTTAAACTGGATGCAAATGGCAATATCTTTAACACTTGGATAGGCAGAACGGTAATTCATTCCGATCAGCGCTTCACATATGAACAAGCCCAAGAAATTATAGAGAAAGGGACAACAAAAGGTCAAAAAATCCCTTCAGAACAGGTATTGATCTTGCACAACATGGCTTTAGCCATTCGAAAACGGAGATTCGAGCACGGGGCACTGCGTATTGAATCTAACGAAATTAAATTCCGACTTGACAATTCAGGCAAACCCCTTGGTGTTTTTATAAAACAAAGCAAAGAGGCCAACCACTTAATTGAAGAGTTCATGCTATTGGCCAATAAAGCGGTGGCAGAGTTTGCCGGTAAAAAAGACAGTCCACGAAAGCAGGTAAAAACCTTCGTTTACCGAGTCCATGACCTTCCAATACAAGAAAAATTAAAGGAATTCAAACGTTTTATCGCCCTCTTTGGCTACAGTCTAGATATTACTCATCCTAAAAATATTAGTAAAGGCCTGAATCGATTGTTCGATGAAATTAAAGGCAAACCAGAACAGCAAACCATTGAATCTCTTGCCATTCGAAGTATGGCAAAGGCGACCTATACCACAGATAATATCGGTCATTATGGATTGGGATTTGATTATTATTCCCATTTCACCTCACCAATCCGCCGATATCCGGATGTTCTTGCTCATCGATTAATCGCAGATTATTTACAAGGCAAGCCTTCTGTTCCAGCTGCCCCTTTGGAGTTGGCTTGTAAGCACTCTAGTGCCATGGAAAAAAAAGCATCCGAAGCCGAACGGGCAAGCAACCGTTACAAGCAGGTGGAATATATGAGCGACCGCAAAGGAGAACCGTTTGAGGGCATGATTTCCGGGCTCACTGAATGGGGCATGTATGTTGAAATCATCGAAAACAAATGCGAAGGAATGGTCCGCTTGAGAGATATTGAGCATGATTATTACTTCTTTGATGAGAAAAATTTTTGTGTTCGAGGTCAACGGAAAGGACATTTATTCCGTCTGGGAGACCGTGTTAAGGTCAGCGTAAAGCGCAGCGATTTGCAACGCAGACAATTGGATTTTAATTTACATGAATTTTAGCGTATGAAAATAAATAAAATACAACTTTGGGCTTGGGGAGCCTTTTGTTTGCTTTTGATTGCCTGCGGCGGAGCAGGAGACCAAAAACCTGATCTGTCAAATCAACAAATAGAACAATTGGTAGACAGTATTCCAGAATCTGAAAATCGACCACGACCCATCCCTCCAACACCTTATTCCGATTTAATGAAGTCGAAAACCTTTAGCGGCAAGGTGGCTTCTCCTGAAGATGTAGCCCAAAAAGGAGCCATCTTCTCATTTAATCCACCAGAAGGAACAGAACAAGCTGCCCTTCCACTAAAAATGCCTTTAATGGTTTTTTGGGATAGACATCCAAATCAAGATACTATTTTGTTTGTGGTTCAATGTGAACGGCTAGGAGCCGACACCATGGTGGGCTGGGTAAATGGTTGGGGGAAATCAGGAATGGCGCCTTTGCGTGAATTAATCCATGCCCAAGAACAGCGCCGAATCGATCAACGCGACTTCCGCAAGCCAAGCCCCTAAGGACGGATTGATTTGTAACGGCGGATCGATTTGTAACGGCGGATAATTATCCGCCGCTACATAAACAATCAACGTAAATATTGAAGCAAGTCCGAATTCCGTTCCCTTAGGAAATAAGGGTAGAATCGGCGCTCAAGCTCTTCAAGAAGAGCTTCTGCACCAGGCACCTTGGATTCAGAAAGGGCATTACCTACTTCGGCTATTGCACCATAAATGCCTAAGCGCACAATCCATGAGGGATCAACCGCCAAAATCGACTCCAACATTTGTATTCCCCGCTGCTGTTCTGCAATAGGGCGACGAGTCAAAAATCTACCCATGCTGGATAAAAATTCATTTTCCGCATTTGGATCAGAAAGCAAGGTAAAGTTCTTCTCGTACCAGCTGATGTCTTTACCTAAGTCATTTTCAGCCCATATGACCGCTTGTGCAGCGATTAAATCTGATTCAGGTCGCGAAACATTGGGTTCCCAGGCCAACGCCAGCTGAGGATCTAAAGTAAATGCCAACCTGCGAGAATCCATTGAAGGGTGAGTCTCAAGAATTCGAATTGCCATTTTTTTCTTTTCTTCCTCATTCAATTTTTCTGAAAGCACATACTGAGCCTCCAGCCTAACCCTAGAATCAGAATCTTGAAACGCCATTTCCTCAAGTCTACTTCCAATCCATGAGGCGGATAATTCTCCCATTAGCTCTGCCGACTCTTTCCGAATTAATGGAAAGGCACTTTGGCTTGCCTCTAATATTAACTCATCAAAACCAGGTTCTGATTTAAAATTTTCAGCGGCAATCTTTAGCATAGCCATCTGCAACAAAAAATGCGGTTGATTTCGAAATAAAAAACTGCACCATGGTAAGGTTATATTTTCTGTTGATTCAGCTAATAAATACCGCCCATAATCCCAATCTACTGCCAAGGGGTACTCAGGTAAGGTGAAGCGAAAGGTGTCGGTAGCCGATTGAGCAACCAAAGGTATGTACAACACCGTATCGCGCAAATAGATTGCCGTTGTAAAGGAAAGGTTAAACAGGCTTGAGCTGCGCTCCAAGTTTACTTGTTCCTGATTAATTACCATCCTCAATTGCTTATACTCGTTGTCCCAATTAAATCGAACATTTACAAAAGGATGGCCTTTCGTTAGAAACCAATGATTAAAAAACAACATCAAATCTTCCCCACTGACCTTCTCAAAAGCCAAACGCAAATCATGAACCTCTACAGGCTGGTGCGCATGCTCTTGGAGATATACGCGAAGACCTTCAAAGAAAAGGGAGTCTCCCAAGTTGCGTCGCAACATGTGGAGCACCCTACCTCCTTTATTGTATGAATGTGCATCGAACATATCATGGGGGGACTTATTTTCATAGCGGATTAGGGGTTCGATTTTATTGCCTTGGTATGGATGTGTTTCCCATAAGTATCCTTGCAGGTCTTCATAGTGTTGCTCATCGGCAACCTCTTTCCCATATTCGTGTTCCAACCAGAGGTATTCGGAGTAATTAGCAAAAGATTCATTGAGGGGCAAATTGGCCCACGACTCACAGGTCACCAAATCGCCAAACCAATGATGAAACAGTTCATGTGCAACAATTAATTCATTGCCTAAAAGATCAAGCTCTGAGGAATCCCGTTGAACAAATTCGCCAAAAACTACTGCAGTGGTATTTTCCATGGCACCAGAGGGAAAATCCTGAACTACAATCTGATGGTACTTCTGCCACGGATAAGGAGTTTTCAAGATGGAACTAAAGAAATCCAACATTTTTGAGGTCTTCCTAAAAATATGTCGGGCCTGATCGGCATAGGCAGAATCGGTATAATAATGAACTGGCTTACCATTCCATTCGTCCTTCGTAATTGAAAAAGGACCAGCCGCAAACATCACCAAATAGGGCGCATGAGGCATATTCATTTCCCATTCATGCCATTCAGTTCCAGGAAGCTCCCCTGCTCGTACTTCCTTTTGAATTCCATTTGACAAGCTCACCATCCCTGAGGGGATCAAGGCTCTCAGAGTATGGGTAAATTGTTGATTGGGAACATCGAAGGTCGGAAACCAAATTGAAGCTGCTTCAGGTTCATTTTGTGTCCAACATTGTTGAGGCTTGGTTGCTGTATATGGCCCTGGTTCAACAAAATAAAATCCACGTTCGTATGGATCCAGATCCGGGCAGTGAAGGTGAAGTTCATTAGGTCTAGCCTGATAATCAATTTGAAATTGCAGTGCTTCCCCACCTCGATAAAACCGATCAAGTTCAGCATCGATGACATAGGAGTTGTAATCAAATTGCAGCTTCAAGGTATCAGTTTGGTGTATGAGGGCCACCCGGTGAATACGCATTCCTTTGGCATTCAATAAAATTCGATTCCCCCCCCTTGGTCCCATTTTTGCCTGATACCGTGCAAATCCCGAAATGGTCTTGGTTTTCCAATCGGGTTGAATGTTTAGATCTAGGTGAGTCAAATCAATGAGCCTTCGGGCACTCGGAACCATATTATCCGCCGAGACCTCTAAGGTATTCGCTCGAATATTTAGCTCATCAAGCTCAGTAATGGCCTTGATTTTTGATGCCTGGCAAGAGTATAGAATACCTGCCAAAAAAAGAAGGAAAGAAAAACTACGCATATAAAAAGAAAAACCCGCCGAAGCGGGTTAAAAAATTAATGTACCAATTGAACTCTGTGAATCAACGTTCCGTTTGCGGTCAACAACCTGAGCGTATAGCTTCCGTTAGCCAAATTAACTAAAGGAAGTTGCAGCTCTTGTGTTGCTTCTGAAGTGTGAAGAAGCACACGCCGTCCAGCCAGGTCAAGCAGTTCGGCTTGAACCTGCCCTATGGGCATTTGTTCCAATTTAACCCACAACGTATGACTCGCTGGATTCGGATAAATCAAAGCCTGAATTTCTAGTTCATCAATGCTGCTAACGAAGTTATAGGCAGGTGAAGTTCCAGAACAACCCGCATTGTTGGTAGCCACAACAGTATAGGAACCACTTTGAGTAGGAGTATACAATTCTGAGTTTGCATTGGGAATTTGCACACCATTCAGATACCATTGATAAACCAATCCAGAGGGAACTGCTTGCAAATCATTTCCATTTAAACCGATTAAGACAGTTGGAGTTGGATTAACCGTAATTAATCCAGGCTGCACATCGGTGTCGGAACCTGAATTACCGGTGGCAGTCAGGGACACATCGAAAGTTCCTACACTTTGATATTGAATGCTGGGATTTTGTTGATTTGACGTTGCTGGGGTTCCTCCTTGAAAGCTCCATGCCCAAGAGGTTGCATTTTGACTCGCATCCGAAAAATTCACATTATCACCCTGACAAATGCTGGTATTGGAAGCCTGAAAGGAGGCTACCACATTGCTAGGTGGGGCCCCACAAATACCACGTACTGAAATATCATCTAAGTACAAATTGTTCCCATACGCATTCACGCTTTCAAACATAATATAGGCGCTATCAGCACCATCAAATGCACTCAAATCAAGTGTGAAGCAACTGGCACCAACATTCCCTCCGAAACACCAATCGGTAGACGTACTTGGCACAAACTCATTTGTGGTGATGGAATTAGTAGCAAACGTTCCCTGCCCCGATTCTCCACCTGCAAAAATTTCAACCCAAGTATTTCCGCCGTCTGTAGTTACAGAAATAATTAAAGAGTCTGTTTCATTTTGTGAATACCTCCTGTGTGCATGCGAAAATGTCATTTCAATGCTGGTATTGTTGCTGAAATCCAATTTAGGAGAGATCAAATAATCCCGTTGACCAACTGCATTCTGATAGGTAAAGAACCGCATTCCAACAGAACGGGTTCCAGATAAATTACCTCCGGTATTAAACAATGACCACGTATTTCCATTATCGGGATTTGATACGCTCCAAGATCCGATTGTTGGACTATTGGCCTCCCAATTCTCATAAAATATTTCTTCAAGGGCATTGGTACCCACGTTGATGTAATTGGAGGCAATTAAAGTATCTGTTCCAAAATTATTCCCTGTAATAAGAGTTACATTATAAGACCCTGCAGCAGCGTAGTTCACAACAGGATTTTGGGCTGTTGACGTAGAAGGAGTACCGCCGGGGAATGACCAAGCAAAAGTATTGGCAACCCCATTGCTGCTGCTACCAAAATATTGAACACTACTATTTGGGCAAATTTGTTGAACATCCGAACTAATATTTGACACGGGCGGTGTATTAATAGAAGCGGCGACACATTGCATGGCGGCAG
>JAQCBQ010000224.1 GCA_027621385.1 Bacteroidota bacterium
TATTTCTGATCTAAATATCGTATAAATTGTTGCCGGGGACGCCAGGTTATTCCGCCATGTAGAATCAGCGCTTTGTTGTTTTGCAGTGGGTATGTGGGATTGGCAAGGGCATTGGGATTATTGGGAGTAAATTCATTTCCATAGATGTTCGAAATCGACCATAAAAAATTGTTTTCCAGTGTATTGCGTATTGCATATTCAGCTCCAACTTTAATATAAAGTCCGTTGAAAGGTTCCCATTCGTAATTCAGGCTGAGGTAATCTTTCTGGTACAATTTCATGAAATTTTGGCGGAAAAAGAGGGTGTATAGGGTATTGATGTAGTGATTAATGGGTTCCGAGGAATTGATTTGGAATAGATATCGCCCCCCTGAAATGGTGTATTTTTGCCACTTTTTTCTCGACCAAAATGTAGCCACTAGATTGGATTTAAATTGCTGATCGGCAAATCCGAAGCGGATTCTAGGCTGTAGGCGCATGGTCCAGCCGTTTTGGAAGCGCTGTTCTAAGCTGCAGCCCCATTTTAAGGTTGGGCCTTCAACGGTATTTACTTCAAATTGATCGTTGAGTATTCCGTCAAATTGAAAAAATCGGCCTTTTAAGTGGGAATTCAATTGTCCTCCGAGCACTGGTGCATACCAGGGAATTTTTTGTTTCTGGCCAATGTGTCCCTGAACTGTACGAAAATGCGATGAATGCAGCAGGGAATCCATTTCGCACAACTTTTGCTGTTCCAGTGTATTGGCCGAGAATTTATGTTCATAGAAATCGGTATCGAAGTTCGCAGCCTCTTTGGGCATAGAAAATCGAAGTTGCATTTCTTTTGCGTTCTGTCCGATCCAAAAGCCAAGGGAATCGATTTCAGATCGCCATTGGTAGTTTAAGGAAGCTCCGTAAAATTGTTTCCACGCCGAGATGGCCCTTTTTTTAGGAAACGTTCCCAGTCTTGTTTCATGTTGTTCAAATTCAATGAAAACCGAATCGACCAGAATCAATCCCGACTTTTTCCCTGCTGTAAGTTTTACATTTAATAATTCCCAACTACCTTCCACCACTTCAATTTCGCCTTTAAATGTAGGAGTATTGGGATTTCTGGGCTGCACCAAAATGGTAAATACCTTTTTTCCTCCTTTGTAATGCCAATCTGCGCCCGAGAATCGATAGTAAAAAAAGGCATCCCAAGCTAAGGGTGAAACGTAGGGGAAATCAGCAAATCCATGCAAATAGATGCGTTGTTGATACAAATGGAGTTCGGAAAATCGGGTAGATTGTTGAGCAAAGCTTTCGGGTTGTCCATACATTCTAAAATGCTGGACTTGCTCGCTATGAAATCCGGCTGAGGGATGTGATTTTACTTGAGAAAAATACTGCAGAAAAAATCGATTCCCTTTATCTTGGGTATCTGGAACGGCTTCCCACAACCAAATTCGGGGATAGGCGGGCGGCGAATTTGCAACCGTCGATACGGCATTCACGCGGTGGGTATAGGCAAAACTTCCGAGTCGGTCAAGATTCAAATTTCGCCGCTGAATGGCCTGGCGCATAATGAAATTATGCAAAGCTTGGTCGGGAGCCGGAACCATATTTAAACTGCGCAGTTTGCGTTCTGTTCTTTCAGAAAGGGTCAAGACATGTCGGCTTGAATCCAGGGTTTTAAACGTGGCAATCCATTGTTTGCTTCGGTTTAGATCCAGATAAATTTGAATCGCGCCTTTTTGAGGGATCTGGATGGAAAAATTTCCTTGAAAATCAGAACTGCTGTAAAATTCCCAATTGTTGCCTTTGAAAAAGAGGCCGGCAAAGGGAATGGGTTGCCCTTGTGTGTCGGTCAATTGGCCATGGAATGGGTGAGTTTGTGAGAATCCGGGCAAACACAGGAATAATCCTAGGCACAACAAACTCAAGCGCATCCACATGCTCCAAGGTAAGAAATTAAGGCATACCTAGGTATGTTTTTAGGGGTGGTTGGGCGGGTAACGGGCTTTCACCGGTAGTGCCCTTTAAAAAGCCGTTGGCCCAGCCGCTTTGCGCGGGCTTCTAAAGTCGCCTGCGCAGCTGGCGGGCCAATGGCTTTTTTACAGGTCAGCTACCTGGTTCAATCCCGCCCGCGGGCCATCCAATACTCAATCAATACCAAATGATTACTTGCCCATTTCCAGTATGAATACCGCCTTGGTTGCTCTGATTGGTTCCGATGTTGTAGCTTCCGCCGCCGCCGCCCGAGCCATTTATTCCGCCTGCTCCGCCACCGGAATAGCCACCTCCACCTCCACCGCAATTGCAATATCCGCCTCCTACAGATCCGCCGCCTCCGCCTAAACCATAAACACCTTGGGTAGTTGTTGTGAAATTAGACACTCCGTTTGTTCCTGTTGAGCCTGTGCTTCCTGCATTAAATCCTTTTCCGCCATAGGCAAAATTATTCCCTGAATACACCGTTCCGCCTCCATCGTTGCCCCCACTTCCGCCACCTCCACCACCGTATTCTCCTGTATTTCCAGAGGTAGATGTGGTTCCCGCCAGTCCTGCATAATTTTGGGCGTTGTTAATACCGCCGCCGCCGCCAGCAACAATCCATGGTGTTCCTTGCAGATTTACCCCAGAACCTCCTCCTCCTCCTCCTGAGGCGCCATTCGTATTTCCTTGCTTCCCAACAATCACGTTTAATACCGTTCCTGGGCTAACCTGGAAATCCCCTTGCATGCGGGCTCCTAAACCGCCCGGATCGCCGCCGCTTGAATTTCCTCCTTGCCCCCCTGAGGCCTGAATGCGAATGGAGGTGGCACAAGCGGGAACAGTCCAAGTTTGAACGGAACCCGTATATGAAAAAGTGACAGAACTTTGCAGCGGAGGTGGGCAGGCATTCACCGTGATGGTTTGGCTGGAGGAAGAGGCGCAACCTGGGTATAAAGTTACGGTGAGGCTAACGGCGTAATTGCCAGCTTGAGACCAGGTCACTGAAGGAGAGGCTTGGGTAGAGCTCCCCGGATTTCCACTTGAAAATGTCCAAGCATATGTGGCTCCAGATTGAAGGGCGGAAAAAACAGCTTGACTATTTATAGATGGAGATTGTGGCAGAACACTGAATGAACTATCTGGAACCGCTACTGCAACAGAAATACTGGTTGTTGGAGAAATTCCGCATCCATTTTGAGCTGCAACGCTTACCTGACCTGAGTTCTGCCCAACTTTCAGAAAAATACTGTCGCTACTATTCC
>JAQCBQ010000225.1 GCA_027621385.1 Bacteroidota bacterium
TCCATTCTTGCCAGCAAATTTTGAACGGGTTGCAGTTTAGAAAGCGTTTGGTTGAGAATATCCAATTGCCGATACGACAGCATTAGGCTCCAGCGGTTGCCCTTCATGCCATTCTGTGTCAGTGAGGCCGAACTGGTGTAGGCCATGGCCGCATCTTCCAGCTGATTGCTGCCCGGAAGTCGATCGAGCCGGGCTTGCTGCTCTATTGCCCATTGCCAACGGGTGGTATCAGCAGAGCCAATCCTTAGGCTGTATTCATGAAAGGCGTAGGAAGAGGGTAAGATTGCATTGGTTAACACGGCCCGTTGAGGATTGATTTCATCTTGGCCTTTAATTGAAATCCGACCCCAGGATGGAGTCCAATTTAGGTTCAGGGATTGCCGGAAAAAATCAGAGGTCCCCGTTGTTCGTTCTTTCACCTGAGCGAAAGAGCCCGACCACTGCGCTTGCCATTTGGGCAATCGGAAGCTGGCCGAGGACTTGTGCCGTAAGGCGGAAAAGTCATGTCCTTTTATGTACGCATCCAAACCATATCCCGCTTGCCAAATCCGGCCATTCTGAACGCTGAGTTCCACCGTAGGCAAATGGTCGTTTCCTTGAGGATTCAATTGCAATAGAGCATTGGGACTGTTTCGGTTGACCAAATTCCAATCCCTAGAAAACTCGACCGACCGAAACCGCACGAAAGGCGCAAAATCAGCGCTTACCTGTTCCATTTTTAGCTTAGGCCTCAACCAAATCGTGTCTTTTTCTTTGCTGCGTAGGGGAATAGGCCTTTCCAGTTCTAAGGTAAATGCATAGCCTTGATTGTCCTTGTCATTTAGCGTGGAGAACCTGTTTTTATCCAACTGACTTAGAGCGCCCTCTCCCGACCATTTCCAGCCTTTGTTTCGCCCGGAGACTCCAAACACCAGCATGTGCTGCCAGCGAGGAGGCACCAGGTTTTCTGTCGGTGAATAGTTTCCTTGGGGTTGTCCATTTATTGGAGCTACCCAGGTGTAGGTGCGTCCATTGGAAGAAGAGGCAGCTGGTACATAATCTCCATTGCCTTGGCCCACGAACGAGAAGCGAAGCCGCCAAATGGCTGTATTTGGATTGGCAGAGGCCTGAAAAATCGAATAATTCTGGCCGGCCACCAAGGTATCCAACTTTTGGTACCGTATTTCTTGGGCACTAAACCCTACGGAATCCGCTGTTGATGAAACAGAAAGGCCTAGGCTGTCTCCGGCCAATGCCAGCTGCAGTTTATCCGCATCGCTCAAACTTTGATTTACAGGTTGATTTCCATCGTCAAATTCGGTAAAAAACTGAAGTCGGGTTTGAACTGGTCCCCATTGAATATCTTGTCCGGCCTGCACCATCCAGCGCTGGTAGCGGCGGTCAGAGTACTCAAATTCCACCACCAGCCGCATATCCTTGGTTAAAATTCGTCGGGAAGTAAAGGTGATTTCAGCCGTAGAGTAATCTATAACATAATCAAACTCTTGCCCGCGGGTCACTTTTTCTCCGTTAATGTAAACGGATTCTGTACCTGAAAGCACTAAGATATAAGCTTCCCCGTCGTTCCCATTGAGTCGATAGGGGCCTTGATTGCCTTCAATGGCCTGAAATTCTTGGCGTCTGAATTTCCCGCGCGCCACAGCAGCGGCGGCTTGCACTTTCATTTGTCCGGAAGAACGTTTCATTCCTAGTAGCTTCAACGGTAGCTCTCCCTCTGCCATAATTCCTTGCCCCCTCTTTCGTAAGGATAAAAAAGACGTGTTTGGATTGGGCAAATTAAAATCCCCGGCGGTCAACTGCTGCTTCCCTTTCGACAAGCGTACGAAAACCTGGTCAAAATCTTGCAATTGCTGGGTATTCCCTTCGGGCTGAATCGGCAAATTTTCATCGGTAATGGATGCATCAATGCGAATTCCCTGGCCCAGTTCGCCGTTCAATTGAAGATTAAACGCTGAAATTAACGAAGCGCTATTGGCATTTCCAAAGGCAACACCGCGGGTTAAACTGCCCCGCTTTTGCAGCTTTTCATCGGTCCCAAACACCTGATTCACCCCTGCCTCCATTCGGTTTATTGATGCCATAAAGCTGGGGAATCCGACACTATCGACACGCCGTATATTCCAGGTTTTATCCCACAATGTATCTGCAACCGGGAAGGGGTAAACCCGAAATAAAATGGTTATGGGCGCAGGCAAGGCTTCTCGCCGGCACATCCCATGTCCATCGTCCTGAGGCACCCACATTTCCCTTTCCTGCTTTAACGAATCTGGAAATACAACGCTTGACATCGCCACATATCGAGCATCAGAAAAGCATCGGTCTCCGGGGTTTAAGTGAACCACCCGCAAATTGGATTGCCCAAAAAGCGATGCCGATATCAACCACAGACCCAAAATGCCAAAGAAAAATCGATAAATGGGCATACCCCAAAGATAGAAGGGGCGATAGATTTTTCGCTGCAACAGGTCGGACGAAATGTTTTTCGTTCCTATTCCGCCTCCATATAGGCTTCCATCGGCAAACAAGCGCAAACCAGATTCCGGTCGCCATGCGCATCATCTACCCGACTTACCGGAGGCCAAAACTTATTCTCCTCTACAAAACGCAATGGGAATACGGCCTTTCTACGGCTATACGGACGAGTCCAGTCGTCAATGGTAGCTACCGACGAGGTGTGAGGAGCGTGCTTTAATACATTGTCATGTGGGTCTGCAAGGCCCATTTCAACCTCCTTGATTTCTTGACGAATCTGGATTAGAGCATCGCAGAACCGCTGCATTTCTTCCATGCTTTCGCTTTCTGTAGGCTCAATCATTAAGGTGCCGGCCACGGGAAAACTAACGGTAGGAGCATGAAAACCATAATCCATTAACCGTTTAGCGATATCCACCACTTCGATACCGACCTTTTTAAATCCGCGGCAATCCAAAATAAATTCATGGGCAACCCGACCATTTTCAGCGCTGTATAAAACAGGATAGTGTGCTGAAAGCATGGCCTTCATGTAATTGGCATTTAAAATGGCAATTTGAGTGGAACGGGTAAGGCCTTCTGCACCCAACATTCGAATGTAACCATAGGAAATCAAAAGAATGAGCACACTTCCCCAGGGGGCAGCAGAAACAGCGGGAATGGCTTGATTTCCGCCCACACGACGCTCATTGTGCCCGGGCAAA
>JAQCBQ010000226.1 GCA_027621385.1 Bacteroidota bacterium
TCTAACGGATATTCTAAAATAAGGGCCGAAAGCGATTCAGGAAGTTGAGCGAGCAATTGATGACTATCGTGATTGCTTCCTTTATGTGCAAAAAAAAGAAGGCCCGACTCAGGTCGAAGGGTGCGGGTATCTATGCTTAAGAAATGAATGGAAGTATTTGGGATATCCAATCCGGCAGTTTGGGGCATTAAACCCAACAATTCAACCAATTCCGTTAGAAGATAAGGATGATTTATCCGGATCATCCCTTACTTCGATTTTTCTTTCTAAAGCAATCCCTGCATAAAGCTTGGTAGGTATCGGTTTCCCCCAACATCACTAATTTTTCATCGGCCACCATTCGGAAGGAGTGATTGGCAATGTGGCCACAATCCACGCAAATGGCGTGTACTTTGGTTACGAATTCAGCTACCGCCATTAGTTTTGGCATAACTCCAAAGGGTTTTCCTGAATAATCCATATCCAACCCGGCACAAATCACTCGAATACCTCTATTGGCCAAGGAATTGCAGACGTTTACCAATTCATCATCAAAAAATTGAACCTCATCAATTCCCACCACATCCACCTGATCGGCCAGCAACAAAATTGCCCCAGAATTAGGAACGGCTGTTGAATGAATCGCATTTGAATCATGAGAAACAACATCGGATTCATCGTAGCGGCTGTCAACTTCAGGTTTAAAAATTTCAACATTCAACTTAGCAATGCGGGCTCGTTTCAACCTCCGAATCAACTCTTCTGTTTTGCCGGAAAACATAGACCCACAAATTACTTCAATGCATCCTCGGCGTTCGCCTTGCTTTAAGGTATTTTCTACAAACATGGAAAAATGGTACTTTCGAAGTCGAAATTTATTGGTCAAAGCTATTGCCTCCAAATATAAAGTTTAAATGAATCAATCCGAAAAAGTTAACGAGTTAAGAAAACAAATACGTGAAATGGATGCACTATTGGCTCGATGTGCAAGGCCAACAGGTTCTATTGATACGGATTTGCAGGCCTTATATCAAAGCGCTCAAGCCTTTCTTAAAGACTGTATTCTTCTTGAAGATGCTTTTAAAAATCCGGCCCCTGCTCCGGCATTGCCAGATTTTGCTCCTTTAGAAAATTCAAATCCTGCAGAACAATCTCAATCGAAGCAGGAAGCTGGCCCACAGATTTCTAATGCACCTACTACTGATTCAAATGCTGAAAAAGCAGGCGAGTTAAACCAAGGAGACCATTCCGAAACCGACCACAATTCTACCCAAAAGGAACAAGCTTCCAACGTAGAATATCAACCTCAAAAAATTGAAAATCAGGAAGAAAAAAAGGTGAAACCTCAGCAAAATTCTGGGGCAAATCAGCGTTTAGCCGATAAAATTCATCGAGGGCAGGTTAAGAATCTGAAAAAGGCACTTGCCCTTCATGAAACCTATAGATATATCAACGAATTGTTTCATGGCAATGCAGACCTGTTCCATTCCACCATGGAGGAATTGGAACAATCTGGAAGCATCTCAGCGGCCTCTTCCCTATTGAAGCAGGTTCAGGAACAGCAGCAATGGGATTCCGACCATCCTCTACTGGAGCAATTGAATGAATTAATAGAAAAGAGGTTTACCGAATGAAGCTCATTTCCCTGTTAATTCTTGGCCTACTCGGCATTAGCGTACAAGGGCAATTCCAAGCCCCATCGAATTTTTATTCTGATTACATTAGGTCAGCTAAAGACACCTTAGCAAGCCCCTTTTTTCATGGTCGGGGATATTTAAAAGACGGTCAAAAGTTGTCCGCTTATCATATAGCTACCGAATTTGTAAAATTGGGTTTAAAAAATTTCAGTCCTGCTCCGTCATACTATCAAAGTTTTGAAATGCCGGTCAATATCTTCGCTCAACACCCAACTCTGGCTTTTGACCAAGATTTTTTGACCTGTGGAGTTGATTATTTGCCGCACCCTTCCTGCCCAAGTATTCAAGGTAATTTTCAATTGTTATGGATTGACACAACCTATTTTCAAGAGCCCAAAAAATTTAAATCCATTAGCAAACGAGACCTTCGTAGAACTTTTTTGGTGATGGATTTGCCCAAGCCGCTTCCCAGAAAGTTAAAAGATGTAGTAGAGAATTTCAAAAAAAACCCCTTCAATGCCGCAGGATTTATAGAATTGGAAGAAAATTTAGTTTGGGGAGTGGCCACTCAAGCTTCAAGGTTTGGAATTTTACAGGTAAAGAGGGGGGCGATTGGTCCCCACCATAAGGAATTAAGAGCCTCTATTTCATCCACGCACATGCCCAACTTTCCCAATGCCAATGTGATTGGTTATATTCCTGGGAAAGAGGTTAGGGACACCTTTATTTTAGTTACCTCTCATTACGATCATCTAGGGAAAATCGGACCTCACATTACCTTTCCAGGGGCAAATGATAACGCCTCAGGAGTAGCTAGTATGCTGGGGTTGGCGCATTATTTCAGTCAACCCGAAAATCAACCCAAGTACTCTGTTGCCTTTATCGCCTTTAGCGGAGAAGAAGCCGGTTTGCTAGGGAGTATACATTACATTCGCAATCCGATTGTCCCTTTCCCTAAAACCCGATTTGTTTTAAACCTAGATATTATGGGAAGTGAGGACCTAATTACCATGGTAAATGCCAAAGAACAATCCAATGCCTTTAAGCTGTTGGATTCGCTAAACCTAACATTAGGGGCGGTTCAAAAAATTAGGGCTCGAGGGCAGGCTGCAAATTCAGACCATTATTATTTCTCCCAGTTGGGCATACCGGCAGTATTTTTATATACTGAAGGTTCCGTCAAAGGGTACCATAGTATTTTTGATACTGCCGAAAAAACCCCCATGGCTAAGGCCGGTGAAATTCATGAATTATTGGTTCGATTTTTAAATTCTTTACAGACGCGCTCATGGAAGCCACAACGAATGGGCAACTAATTGTAATTCCCACCCCCATTGGAAACTTGGGCGACATCACCGCACGGAGTAAAGAAGTGCTTGAATCCTGTGACCTTGTTCTGGCAGAGGATACAAGGGTAACTCGGAAATTATTAACCATGCTTGGATTGCAAGCTCAGATTTACCCATTTCATCAGCACAATGAACACCAAACCACTCCTGGATGGATTCATCAAATGGAATTAGGTAAAAAAATAGGACTGGTTTCAGATGCAGG
>JAQCBQ010000227.1 GCA_027621385.1 Bacteroidota bacterium
AGCAAAAAAAGAACGTTTCACCAGTGAACTACGAAGATACCGAACTTATTTCGCCTTGTCAAGGGCAAACGCGATTTTTATTTGCAAGTCCAATTCACGCCTTTCCGTACCTTTGGTGTTGGGCCATGACACAGAAAGAACGATTTAATACGGTTTTGAACTGGTTTCGGACACAGATGCCCGTTGCAGAAACCGAATTGCAATACAAGAGCGGTTTTGAATTGCTTGTGGCGGTAGTGCTATCGGCGCAGTGTACAGATAAGCGGGTCAATCAGATTACTCCCGCGCTTTTTGAGGCGTTCCCCAACGCAATGGCAATGGCAGCGGCCCAGCAAGATGAAATTTTTCAACTGATCCGGTCGGTTAGCTATCCTAATAATAAAAGTGCTCACTTGCTAGGACTTTCAAAGATGATTTGCGAAGAATATGCAGGTCAGATACCGTCTACCGTCGAAGAACTTATGCGTTTGCCGGGAGTTGGAAGAAAAACAGCCAATGTGCTTGTGAGTGTATTGCATAATCAGCCGGCCATGGCAGTTGACACTCATGTTTACAGGGTTTCACGACGAATAGGCTTGGTTCCGGCATCGGCGAATACACCATTGAAAGTAGAGTTGGCGCTAATGAAACTCATACCTAAGCAAGAGGTTCACATTGCTCACCACTGGCTTATTTTGCATGGGCGTTACATTTGCAAGGCAAGGAAGCCGGAATGTGCCCGATGCGGTATTTTTGAAAGTTGCCGCTATTTTTCTAATCATCCAATCAAACAAATTGCAGAATGAATTGCCTAGAAAAAAATCTGTTTTTCATTGTTTGCTCGTTCTTAATTGCTTTGGCGCCGATACATTCCCAACATCAACCCTCTGAGGTGTTTGAAACCGAAACCGAGGGATGGGGGTATGCTGCCCCTAATTTTTTCAGGGTTGAGCTCTGGATTAGTGGAGAAGGGGCTACAGCCGCAGATGCGGAAAAGGAGATTAAAAGGAAGGGAGAAGCAATTGCAAAAAAGATGGGGGAAGGGTCCACGACCTCTTTTTCTAGCACTTATGGTCCGCCCATGTTCGGGAACAGTCGAGGAATTCAGTCTCAGTCCGGCGAAATTCGGCTGTTTCGTTCCTTTGGGTTTCCCATTGCCCCGGCAGAATTAGACCCTGTTTTAACCATGATTTCAGGATTGAACGGGGTGTATGTGTTGCGCCTTGTCCCTTTGTCAGATCGCTCGGCCGCAGAGATACAAGCACAACAAACAGCCCTTCAAAAATCTCAGACTTGGGTAGAGGCCATGAAAGGACGGGGGAATATAGCTGACAATTTGATAATAAAAAACATACAGGTGCTTGGCTGTTCTACCTTTGCGCACTTTCCCGGCTGGGCAGACTTTCCAGCAATTCCTGTCGAAGGAAATCCTCTGAATGAAATGAGAAAGGAAGAACGCCCCCTTGAGGTTCTTCCGGAAATGATGTCGGTGCGATGTAAACTTAAGGTTATTTGGGAGAAGCCGTAACAATTCTTCTTTTAGATTGTTAAAATAGAAATCAATCAAAACGTATATGTCACATTTAAAACCCGGCGATGAAGCGCCCATGTTTACTTCCATAGATCAACACGGATCGCCCTTTTCCCTTGAATCGCTTAAAGGAAAGAAAGTCATATTGTACTTCTATCCTAAAGACAACACGCCCGGCTGTACCGCCGAGTCTTGTGATTTGCGCGACAATTATATGGATTGGAAGGCCAAGGGATTTGAAGTTATTGGCGTGAGTTCAGATTCGGCCTCATCTCACCAAAAATTCATTGAAAAATACAATCTGCCGTTTACTTTGATAGCGGATACAGACAAAAAGGTGCACGAACTATATGGCACTTGGGTGGAAAAAAGTATGTATGGAAGAAAATATATGGGAACAGCCCGAGAAACATTCGTAATTGATGAGAACGGAATCATTTTAGAGCGGTTTGAAAAGGTGAAAACAAAGGCTCATTCCGCCCAAATTGCTGAGGCCTTAGGATTCTAACGGGTTTACCACAGGTTCAATACAGAATCTTCAATATGCAAGCGCAAGTAGCTATACGGATGAGGGAATCTGTGTTTTGCTAATCTGTTGCTGTAAATGTTCTTGGGGCAAATCTTAATCGCGCGGGCCAAGAATGATCAGGAAAGCCAAGCGAGATTAATTCACAAAAATCATGACATCTTTAAGTGGCCAAAACCGCTGTCATTTTTTTTGACAAATTTATTTTATTGAAAATCAGCAACTAGCGCGCATTGTTGATAACTTTTCTTGCGGATTGGGAGACCCGGGCGTATCTTTGAAGCCTAAATTGACAAAAAAAATGGCACAAGCTGAAAATAAAGAAAAGTTACAGGCGTTAAAAATGACGCTAGATCGCATTGAAAAAACCTACGGAAAGGGCACGATAATGCGTTTGGGAGATTCTGTCGTTGATGCGGCAGAGGTAATATCCACCGGGTCGTTGACCTTAGATCTGGCCTTGGGAGTTGGCGGATACCCGAAAGGAAGAATCATCGAAATTTATGGTCCGGAATCTTCGGGAAAAACCACCTTAACTTTGCACGCTATTGCTGAGGCTCAGCGCGCAGGAGGAATAGCAGCATTCATTGATGCCGAGCATGCATTTGATCGGTTTTATGCTGAAAAATTAGGCGTTGATACTGAGAACCTCTTAATTTCCCAACCAGACAACGGAGAACAAGCGCTAGAAATTGCGGATAACCTAATTCGTTCAGGAGCAATTGACATTATAGTCATTGATTCCGTGGCGGCACTGGTGCCGAAAGGAGAGTTGGAAGGAGAAATGGGAGACTCTAAGGTCGGTTTGCAAGCACGCCTAATGAGCCAGGCGCTAAGGAAATTAACGGCAACCATTTCTAAAACAGGGAGCTGCTGTATTTTTATTAACCAGTTGAGGGAAAAAATTGGAGTTATGTATGGCTCTCCCGAAACGACAACCGGAGGTAATGCCTTGAAGTTCTATTGTAGTGTTCGATTGGACATTCGGCGAACGGGGCAGCTAAAAGATGGAGATGCCTTAGTTGGGAATCGCAGCAGAGTAAAAGTGGTAAAGAATAAAATGGCCCCGCCTTTTAAAC
>JAQCBQ010000228.1 GCA_027621385.1 Bacteroidota bacterium
GGAAGGCGTAGCCTGGCCCGCGCGGCGCGGAGGCGACCTTGGGAGCCCACGCAAGCCCGCTGGGCCAGCCTATCGCCTGCCGCGGACAACCTGTGAAAGCCCGATAGCCGCCCACAAAAAAAAAGGCGATCGCTTTCGCAATCGCCTTTTGCTGTTCAGAAATTGAAAGTTAATGGATGGATAAGCGCAAGGTTAATCCTTGGGCATTTTTTAGCAGATACAAGCCTGGACGCAGCTGAGCCGTTTCTATGGTTTTACCTTGACCCTGCAACACCATTCTGCCGGTCAAATCTAAAATCGACCATGCGCCGATGGGCTGAGTAAGATGAACTTGAGCTCCTCTAACAGCAGGATTGGGATACATGCGAACTGCATTTCCATTGGCATTGCTGATGGATTGCATGGGGAATACCAACGTGGTATCAGAGGTTAAACCGGTGTTATCGACAGCCCGTAAAACCATAGTTTCAGCAACATCGTACTGCAAATCGTTGCGGCTTACACAGGCATTTAAAGACGAAATTGGCCCTAATCCAGTAACGCTGCTCAGGTTTCCTGTCCCTTGCCCTACACTAAAGGTAATGTCACGGGAATCAATGTCATAATTTCCATTCACATCGATGGCACAAACAGTAGCCGAAAAATCGGTGTTGATGGACAAGGGTTGAGTTATATTGCTGAATTGCAATTGAGTTGCCACAACCTCAATCTGATTGGCCGCAGGATCAGAGGAAAAGGCAGAAACTCCCGCAAATTGAGAGGAAGAACATACACCGCCCAAAACCATATCGGCCGAGCTTAGGCTAACATGAATTTGAGCCTGATCTTGAATTTGTCCATTGGATTGCAGGCTTACCCGCAAAGCCATAGGAATGGAATCGTTGTCGGCAGCTTCTACATTTTGCAGGGAGAACACCAGTGAATCGGCGCTGATGATGGCATCGGCCAACTTTGAATTGCCAGAAAACAATGCTGCTGCACTGAAAATCAGGTTGAAATTCCCGGCCGTATGTCCGTTTCCTTTTGCAAAACCTAGTTTCAATAGCTGAGTAGGTAAATTATCAAAATCAACCAAAGAACCACCGTCCCTAAGTTGCATTTCTAGAATTTGTGATCCGTCCGTAACATTAACAATGGGGCCGGTAATCAAGGACGATACAGAAGCAGAGCCCGAATTTGCCATCAACATTACATCTGAAGCGGTTGCCGGCAAACACCCTACAACTAGGGGCGCTACAGAAAGATCTTCGATGCCAAGGGCATCATCACTTCCAACCACATTGTTGTCTTTCCAACGAATCCAAACCGATTGCCCGGGTTGAATGATTCCAAAATTGGTGGCCGTATCAGAAACAACCACTTGGTTTTGAGCTAGATTGCCATCCAGTGCAGAGGAAACTGTATCCACCACAGGAGAAACAAAATTCAAAACAGAAATACCGGTCCAGGTGCCCGTATGCAGGGAATCGGCATTGGTACTCACTTCAAAGAAAAGAGTATCGCCCAAACCGTTTCCGCCTGTTCTCCACTGTTCTCCAATAAAATCAACTTTAAGCGCATTGAAAGGTTGCCCCGTATTGTTGTGGAAACGTGCTCCTACGTAAATGTTGGACACACTGCCTGTGGTTAATGAGCCAAAACTCCGATCTACAGAACCGGTACTGCCCAGGCTGTAGGCGTTTCCGCTGGTTGAACTGCCGTTTTGAGCTCCATACAATTGGTCGGCTCCATTTCCGCTTTCTCTTAAATGAATACCACGGGGCAACAGAGCATTGACATTGCCCGCGTTGCTTAGTGAGTCGAAAGATTCGGTACCGAAAGACTGATTCAATGCATTAAGCTCAATTTCGAAGTCGTTGTCGATAATCACTAAGGTATCGGAAGTAGGACTTCCCAATGCCAATCCGGAAGACAAGGTCGAAATGCCTACTACCAATAGTTCTGAAGATTCATTAAAGGCATCATCGTTGATATTGAACGTCGCGGTTCCGCTGGTTTGTCCGGCGGCAATCGATAGTTGTGCCTGCCCTGTGAAATCACCGGGGCTAATTCCTGCTCCACTAAAACTTAAACCTACCGTTTCTGCATTGCTCAGCGCATTGGCGACCGAAGCCGTCACTGTTACTTGCGTTTGGTTGGCTTCGAAGGCTGTATCTACGGAAAGGCTAATCCCTACAGGTTCGCCCGCATTGATGCTGCCCGTGGCCGAAAAATTATCGATGGCAAACGAGGGGCGCGAGCCACTTCCGGCAGAATCTTTTGAAATAAAGCGCAGCTGGATGAAGGCCTGATTGTTGCATACCGGAGGTAAAACCAAGGTCCTAGATTGAACGTTCACTCCGGCTGTTCCGCTGGTCTGGGGAGTCAGATTGTTGTTGTATTGACTGCCTGGAATGTCGGTGAAATTTCCTGAATTTCCGATGCGGTATTGCAATCCCAAGACGCTGGTGCGCTGATTTGGATCGCGAATGGTCATTACATCGTAGCTGATGGTGATGTTGGCCAATCCAGAAGTTACCAGGGCCGTCGCCAGCCCATGATTGGAGGAACCGCTATTCAGAAACCCTAATTTTTGAGAGAAATCATAGACATTGTTCCCGGTGCTGGCGGCGGTGCCCGCAGTTAAAACGCGATCGCCCGTAGGTGCCGCCGTTTGAAATGAGCCTGAAAGCACAGCTTGGGCCCACCCCATCCAACCTGCAGGATAGGTAGGAGCAACCATATTGTCAAAATTTTCAGAATAGGGCAGCAGCTGAGGTGTTGGGTCTGTTTGCGCTTGCGCAAATGAAAACCACACCAATCCAGTGCAAATGGTAAGGAGGGTAAGAAGTCGGTTCATGATAAAAGTTTTCATCAAAACTAAGGATTTAAGCCGAACTGAGCATGTTAAGAAAATGTAACCAAGGCCATTGCCCGATCTGCCTCTACCAATTAAATTGGGGGTTAACCAGGTAAAAAAGGAGGTTTTTTTGGGGCGGCTGCGGGCTTTCACCGGTAGTCCGCATGGGTTGTGGGCTGCATCAGCGGGCTTGCGTGGGCTCCCAAGGTCGCCTCCGCACCTCGCGCTGCAGGCCACACCCCTAATGCGTACTACCTGGTTCAAT
>JAQCBQ010000229.1 GCA_027621385.1 Bacteroidota bacterium
TCCGGAGCAAGGAGATGAAATTAGAATTGGGGCCTTTCGGTTTTTAATGACACGGGTGAGCGAGCGAAAAATTCAAGAAGTCCGGGTGCGCATTGAACAGCCGGATTAAAATTTCTACTTATCCGCATCCAAATAAAAGGCCTCGGTTAACGATTGGTACCAGGCACTTCGAGTACCATCAATTTCATACACATGCCTGGGTTCTGTTTCCAAATCGGCAAAACCGTTCTTTCCAAGGCAAATCAATTGACGAATAACGGGGCCATTGCGCCGTCCTTGAACGCTTTGGCGCCGAATCAGAGTCCAGCCCAGTTGTTCCCAAGTTCGCTGCCACAAAACAAAAGAGGCCGATGGCAAAATCAGATGAATTTGAACATCAGGATTGGAGATAATAGCAGGAGATTGCAACCAGCGTTGGGGCAAATCGGCATCTCCATGCCGGGCGACATTTAGCGTAGGTATTGCATTTGGAGTATGGTTCAAAAAATAGGGAGGATTCATCAAAATGTCGTCCAATTTCAGTTCCGGTTCAAACGACTCAACAGAAGAACAATGAAAAGAAATACGCTGCCTCCAAGGATTAGAGTCGCGGTTCAGATTGGCACAGCGTATCGCATCGGGAGCCACATCAATTCCAATAACATGGCGTTCGGTGCGTTGAGCTGCCATAAACCCTACAATACCTGTACCCGTACCAACATCTAAAATCGCATTACCATTGGTTTGCAGCGAAGCCCAGCTGCCCAACAGCACGGCATCGGTACCCAGCCTAAAAACCCCTTCGGTTTGCTGAATGTGGAATTGTTTGAAGCGGAAAATAGAATTAAACCTTTTCATGCAGGCCAAAGGTACAGAGCAATTAAAAACGGCCCTAAGCTAAAATCACAAATCGCCAATCCAATCGTTTGATGCTAACCGGTCAAATCAAATTACATTGCCCCTTGGGTAACTTGGCAGCTGAAGTCAAAATCCCTACTTTTACCTTCGAATTTTTGCTCAGAACGCGAAAAAAAATCTTCATGAATAGCCCGAAAACCTCACGCATTGAAATAAAAACGGTTGAAAGTAAGGCAGATTGGAAAGCCTTTATTTTTTTCCCTTGGGAAATCTATAAGAACGACCCCGTTTGGGTAGCCCCCCTAAAAGACAGTTATAAAAAAGTCTTTCAAAAAGAGAAAAACCCTTTCTTTTTGCATGGCGACATGCAAACCTTTATTGCCCTTCATAACGGGAAGGTGGTAGGTCGGATTGCCGCCATCATCAACCATTTGCACAATGAGACTTGGAAAGACAGGGTTGGCTTCTTTGGATTTTTTGAATGCATAAACGAACAGGAAGTTGCCAATGCCCTCCTAGATTCTGCTAAAGCATGGCTTGAGGAACGAGGCTATTCCCACATGCGTGGTCCCGCCAGTCCCTCTTCCAACGAAGACTACGGCGTAATGATTGACGGATTTGATCAGCAGCATGTCATATTATCCACCTACAACGCTCGGTGGTATTATGATTTGTATGTTGGCTACGGGTTGCAACCGATAAAAAAATTGTTTGCCTTCAAATTTGACGGGCTTAAAATTTTAGAAAAAAATAAAGAACGGATTGACCGAATTGAAGCCGCATTAAAGCATAGACTGAATTTTGAGTTGGTCGATTTGGATATGAAGCGATTTGATGAGGGCGTAAAAACCTTCCGAGGGTTGTTCAATAAAGCATGGACAACCGTCAACAACCACGGTTGGGTACCGCTAACCGATGCCGAATTTGACAACATTACCACCGAATTGAAGCAAATTACCGACCCCAGACTTGTCATGCTGGCTAAAGTGGATGGGGAAGTAGTGGGTGGCTGCATATGTTTGCCCGATTACAATGAATTATTCCGTTCTTGGAAAGGGAACCTATTTCCCTTCAATTGGATTGACATGTTCACCAAAGCCAAAAAAATAAAATGCGTCCGAATTGTAATTTTAGGGGTGTTGCCTGAATACCAGCGTAAAGGTCTTGACGCCTTGATGTACCTTCAAATCACAAAACGGGGTTTGGAACGTGGAGCCACTTGGGCCGAAGCCAGTTACATTGTAGAAGACAATGAACCCATGAAGCGGCCGCTGCTAAACATCGGAGGTGAAATCTACAAAACCTATCAGGTCATGGAAACTCCCATTGGTTTGGAATAAACCCTCGGCAGAATTAGTCGATTGGGTTTATGCAATTTTAACTAGAAATGCCAGAATGAGCCCTTGTACTATGCCTGAAATTGAACGACCTTTGTACCATTAAATTTTATACTCGTAACCTATGTTGTTTCTTATCATTGGATTTTTCATGGTTGTCAGCATGCTGGTTGGCATGCGATTGAAAAACCGCTTTAATGCGTACACCAAAGTTCCGTTGAAATCAGGACTTACGGGCCGAGAAGTAGCTGAACGAATGCTTCGAGACAATGGCATTAACGATGTGCAGGTAACCTGCGTTCAGGGAACCTTAACCGACCACTACAATCCGGCAAATAAAACAGTAAATTTAAGTCCAGAGGTGTACAATGGCGCCTCGGTTTCTGCGGCGGCCGTAGCGGCTCACGAATGTGGACATGCCGTTCAACATGCCACGGCCTATCCTTTCTTGCAGTTCCGTTCGGCTATGGTTCCCCTGGTGAACATTAGCAATCAGGTCATTAATTTCATTTTCCTGGCTTCCATTTTTGGAGGACTGATGTTCAATTTGTATACAACCATGTTGATGATTATCATTGTGGCACAAGGGGCTATAACCTTGTTCAGCTTGATTACCCTTCCTGTAGAATTTGATGCCACCCGCCGTGGTTTGATGTGGTTGAACAGCACCGGGCTCACCTACGGTGAAGAGCATGAAAAAGCCAGCCATGCCTTGAGATTGGCAGCCACCACCTATGTTGTTGCAGCTTTATCTTCTTTGACTGTTTTGCTGTATTACATCATGATTTTTCTGGGACGTAGAGATTAAATCAGTCCTTTTCGTATTTCAATAAAAGGGCAACAGGTGTTGGCCTTTTTTTTTGATAAAAATCCAAGTGCTGTAGGTCTTTTTAGTCGGCTCTAGATTGGTTTGGGCCTTGCGGCAG
>JAQCBQ010000026.1 GCA_027621385.1 Bacteroidota bacterium
CTACTGCAAAACATTACACAAAAAGACCTTGCTGATAGGGCTGGAATAAACAGAACCACACTTTCCGATATGGAATTGGGAAGAAGATGTCAATTAGTAACGCTAATTCAAGTACTCAGAATACTTAACAAGTTGTATGTATTCGAATCATTTGAGGTGAAGCAACAAATCAGCCCAATTAAGTTAGCTGAAATGGAAATGAAAAAACGTCAAAAGGCTTCCAAACAAAGTAATGATAAAACAACTAAAAAATCTGATTGGTAATGATAAGCAATGCTTTCGTTAACATCTGGAACAAAAGAGTTGGAGCCATTGCCTGGAATCCAGAAACTGGATTGGGAACATTTCAATATGATAAGGCGTTTCTAAATTTAGAACTCGATTTATCACCTATTTTCATGCCTATACGTCAAGGAGAAAATTGGTTCGAGTTTCCTGAAAACAGAGATAACTCAACATTTAAAGGACTGCCTGGATTGTTGGCAGACATTCTTCCAGACAAATATGGAAATGCTTTAATTAATACCTGGCTATCAAGACAAGGTAGACCAACAAATAGTTTGAACCCAGTTGAGACACTATGCTTTATAGGAGAGCGTGGTATGGGGGCTTTGGAATTTGAGCCAGTCGAACCAAAAACAAAGAACACATCTACTAAAATCGAATTAGGTAGCGTCATAGAAATTACTGAAAAAATACTATCAAGGAGGAAGGATTTTACAACAAACTTAACGGAAGATGAAGAGAAGGCGATTTTTGAAATTCTAAAGATTGGTTCTTCTGCAGGTGGAGCCAGAGCAAAGGCCCTAATCGCATTCAACGAAAAAACAGGGGAAGTTCGAAGCGGACAAGCAAGCGCTCCTAAAGGATTTGAACATTGGCTCATTAAGTTCGATGGGGTTTCGGACTCACAGTTTGGAGCATCTATGGGATATGGTCGAGTAGAAATGGCTTATTATCATATGGCTGTTGGTGCTGGAATCCAAATGATGGAATGTAGATTATTAGAAGAAAATGGAAGAGCGCACTTCATGACAAAACGTTTCGATAGAGAGCATAGTAAAGGAAAAGTTCATGTTCAAACGTTCTGTGCCATGAGACACTATGATTTTAATGAAGTTACCTTGTACAGTTACGAGGAGTTGTTTGAAACCATGCGAATGCTTGGTTTGAGCTATCCAGAGGCTCAAGAGCTCTTCCGCAGAATGGTCTTCAACGTGATGTCACGCAACTGCGATGACCACACAAAGAACTTTGCATTTGTAATGCACAAGTCAGGTAAATGGAACTTGTCTCCAGCATACGATGTCTGTCATGCATATAGACCAGGAAGTGATTGGGTAAGTCAACATGCACTCAGCATCAATGGTAAGAGAAAAAATATCACACGTCAAGATTTGTTAACTGTTGGAAAGAGCATGAACATAAAAAATGCTGAGGAGATCATTGATAAGGTATCTATGACAGTCTCAAATTGGGATAATTACGCTAATTCCGTGAATGTTGATGATAAACTTCGAGACTCCATTGCTAAAACTCACATCATACTTTAGTACATGAACCGAACTAAATGCCGTTTTTTAGTGACATTTTAAAAAGTCTGTCATTGCACCTGCAACTATTTTCAGCTGTGCCCTGAATTATTTGCACCTTACAAAGCGGTATTTACAAGGCTGCCACACGTAGTAACATATGAATCTCAACTTCTTTTGAAGCTGGTTTTTTTATGAGTCAATTTGGTTCGATAATGCAATCATTGCCGATACTTTAATTAAAAACCCTCTCATTCGAGAGGGTTTTGTTGTTTATTAGGGTGTCACTTGTGTGGTTTTGAGAAAAGCTACAATTCGCCACCCAAGGCAATTTAGTAGCCAATTATTGTGAAATCATGGACTTAACCGAATAAACAATCTAGCATTCGGTTATTCATCACTAAACACTAGGCCTGTTTCCCTTCAACACCCCATGAGAACGTTTCGCCACCATCCCTCCCTTTACAATAAAATAAACACCATACCCAAAAACCATTTTTCCACCACAATTGCACACCACAGGAAATACAAACCAATGAAAACAAAAAAGGTATAAACCAATCAAATAAGGTGGACACGTCAGCAGGTCAAATTCGTTCCGTCGTATTCTCCCC
Source organism: Bacteroidota bacterium (assembly GCA_027621385.1). Taxonomy (GTDB): domain Bacteria; phylum Bacteroidota; class Bacteroidia; order CAIKAF01; family CAIKAF01; genus CAIKAF01. Next base: position 2,147 of record JAQCBQ010000026.1, read on the forward strand.
TCCCCGATTAGTACCGAATCACCTTACCCGAAGAACATACTCAATCCCTCCCCGCAATACGAACTTGATTTCTAATCTTAAAATCAATTTGCTAGAACTGTCTTTAAGACCAAATAAGAGGTTTACAAAGATGATGCCGGGCCTCTTGCCAATCAAGTAAAAAAACAGTAGGTTTGAGCAAAATTTTTCACATGAGCTCTACCGAAGGTTTGAAGTTTTCCAAAGACCACGAATGGATTAAAATGGACGGAGATATTGCCCTTGTCGGCATCTCCGAATTCGCTCAAGGCGAACTTGGCGACATCGTTTTTATTGAGGTTGAAACCACCGGAGAAACCCTAAGCAAAGACGAGGTTTTTGGCAGCGTTGAAGCCGTCAAAACCGTTTCTGATTTGTTTATGCCAGTGGACGGAGAGGTCTTAGAATTCAATGAAAGCTTGAACGACAATCCAGAATTGGTAAATTCCGACCCATATGGCGCAGGCTGGATTATTAAAGTAAAGGTGAGTCAGCCCGATCAGCTGAACGATCTCATGGATAGCGAAGCATACCAGTCCTTTTTAGGTTGATTCATGTTCTGGCGGCACAATTTCATTGCCACCTTTCTTACACTCATCGCCGGCGGGCTCTGCCTAACTCCAGGCAAAGACCTTGCCGCCGCTCCCTTTATTAGTTTTGACAAGTTCGCTCACCTTGTGCTGTTTACCCTAATTTCTCTCAGCTGGATGGTGGGCTTACGAAAACAAACCCGATTCACTTATTTACGCGACCATTTCTTCCCCTTGGTTCTCACCCTGGGTATCTTTTATGGAATCGCCCTCGAAATCATCCAAGGAATTGCATTCACAGACCGCTATGCAGATTGGAAAGACGCTCTGGCAGATGCCATAGGGGTGTTTCTCGGCGCAGGCATTTTCCTCCTGATTTATGGCAAAATGGCCTTTCAAAATGCCTCTCGTCGTAGCCTTTCTTCACAAATGATTGAACGTTTCTTGAACTAAAGCGTAAAATGGTGCATATGGCCTTCTCAATTTCAAGGCAATTGCGTACCTTTAACTAATACTTTGTAGTATGAAAGACAGGAAAAACCCCGAAGTAGATTTACGCAAATATGGAACCCTCATGTTTGCCGTTGGTCTTACCATCTCGGTGTCTGCCGTCCTAATGGCAACCGAGTTCCGGTATTTTGAAGAGCGTCTTATGGAATTTTTTGTTCCAGAAGAAGAATTCTTAGTGCAGGAACAAGTGATTAATTACATCCCACCTCCTCCTTCGGCAGCTCCCAAGCCCCCACCTCCATCCGTAGTTGAACAAATTCAAATTGTTGAAAACGAGGTGGAATTGGAACAAGAAGTGGAAATCGACGTGGAAATCGACCTCGAAACTGAAATCTCCGATCAGCAAGGCGAGTTCGGTCAACAAGAAGAAGCTGTCCAAGACGATCAGATTTTTCAAATTGTGGAAGACATGCCTCGGTTTGCCGGTTGCGAAAAAGCCAAAGACGTCGACGCTTGCTTCCAAGAAAAACTGTACGCCTTTTTGGGCAAAAACCTTCGGTACCCGCCCACCGCAAAAGACATGGGAATTACCGGCAAAGTATATGTCGGTTTTGTGGTTGAAAAAGACGGCAGCATCGGTCAAGTAACCATTCTACGCGATATTGGCGGAGGCTGCGGCAACGAGGCAAAACGCGTAATTTCAAACCTCCCCAAATTCACTCCCGGCAAGCAACGCGGACGTCCAGTCCGGGTCCAATATCAGCTCCCCATCAACTTCCAGCTGCGCTGATTCGCCCCGATTCAACTCGTTCCGGCTGCCTTCTCCACAGAGAGCAGCCGTTTTTTATGCGCTGAAATTCCGCAACCCATATCCAAGCGCCTTTACATTTGATTTTTTAGGGCGGCAAACGGGCTTTCAGGGCTAATCCGCGGTTGCCGGCAGCTGCCCCAGCGGGCTTGCGGTGGCTCCTAAAGTCGCCTCCACGCGGGCCAGGCGCCGCCACCCTTGCGGGTTAGCCTCTTCAATCCCTGCCGCGGGCGTAGTCCTACCTAGATTCTCTCTTCAACAATTCAGGAAACAGCCGATAGAACTTTTCTACCTTGGGCTGAACCACCATTTGACAATACCCCTGATTGGGATTCCGGCGGTAATAATCCAAATGCTCTTCCTCTGCCCGATAAAACACCTCAAAAGGCTCCAATTCAGTAACAATTGGAGAAGAATACACACCCTCCGACAAACCCTGAAGCACCTCGCGGGCAATCTGCTCCTGTTCTGCCGAACGATACAAGATGATGCTTCTGTATTGACTGCCAATGTCCGCGCCCTGACGATTTAGCGTGGTCGGATCATGCGTTTTGAAAAATACACCCAACAAGGTCCTTAAAGATACCAGCTCGGGCTGAAAAACAATCTGAATGACCTCAGCATGCCCCGTAGCGCCAGAACACACTTGCTTGTAAGTCGGTTTCTCCGAATGACCACCACTGTACCCAGGTTCGGCCGATACTACGCCACGGATGGACGTGTAAATGGCCTCGGTACACCAAAAGCAACCTCCTCCTAAGGTAAGCGTGTCCGTCATCGAAGAGTGAGAACCAGGTGCTGAATCCATATGTGATCTTGAATTGATGGAACTACAGGAAATAAGGAAAGCAAAGGCCCAAGTCCAAAGTACCTGGAAAATAAATCGGGTGTATAATGCCGTAAACACCCCTATTAAACAAGAAAGCCTGAATTAAGTTCAGGCTTTCTTAGAGTTCATTTAATCTTGACTGCCCGATTTCTTTTTCTTCGTCGCAAGGTCAACAACAACAGGCGATGCAATGAAAATGGAAGAATAGGTTCCTACAATGACTCCGATTAAAATGGCAAACGACAAACCTTTAATGCCTTCTCCACCAAACAAAAAGGCCGCTAGCAACACCAACATGGTGGTGGTTGACGTATTGACCGTTCTTCCAAACGTACTATTCAATGCCTTATTGATGGTTTGCTCTAAGTTTGGATTTTTGACATCCTTCAGGAATTCACGGATGCGGTCAAAAATAATCACCGTGTCGTTGATGGAATATCCAATTACCGTCAATACTGCGGCAATAATACCTTGATCTATTTCAAGAGAGAATGGCAGGATGCCGTCCAATATTGAAAAGATAGAAAGCACCAAAACGACGTCGTGCACGATAGCAATTAACGCCCCGGTTCCATACTGCCAGCCTTTAAAACGAATCAAAATATAAATGAATATGATGACCAGCGACAGCAATACGGCCCACACCGATTTGTACGCTACATCACGAGCAATGGTGGGCCCAACAATTTCTACCTGTTCTATACCAATGGTATTGTTCAAGGTGCCAAAATCCTCTAAACTAGGCGTGGTGGTATAAAACCCTTTCAGCGCTTCATACAACTCGGCTTTAACGGCCTCATCAACTTCCTTGCCTTGCTCATCCAAACGGTATTTCGTAACCAAATACACGGTATTGTTATCGCCGTAGTTTTTAACCAAGGCTGTAGATCCTCCTAAACGGGTAGAAACAGCATCGGCAATTTGACTGGTGTTGAAGTTGGAATTATCAAACTCAATGACATAGGCACGACCTCCATTCAAATCTACCCCTAAATTGAACCCCTTGGTGGCGAAGGAAACGAACCCTGCCGCCATTAACACTCCGGAAACCACATAGAAAATCCGGCGGCGACCAATGAAGTTGATGTTGAGCTTAGAAAACCATTTGGAGGTTGCCGGAGTAGAGAATTCAAAGGAATTGCCCTTGTTCAATTGCCATTCAAAAACCAAACGAGTTAAGAAAATGGCCGAGAACAACGAGGTCAGAATACCAATGAACAGGGTGATGGCAAAACCACGAACCGGGCCTGCACCAAAGGCAATCAATACGATGGCAATCAATGCTGTGGTAATGTTCGAGTCAATGATGGCACGGTAAGCGCTAGCATATCCATCTGAAATGGCCAATTTAACTCCTTTGCCATCGCGCATTTCTTCCCGAATCCGCTCAAATATTAACACGTTCGCATCTACAGCCATACCAATGGTAAGCACAATACCTGTAATGCCAGCCAAGGTTAAGGTGGTGCCCAAACCGGCCAGTGTTCCCATTAGGAAAAACAAATTGGCCACCAAGGCTGTATCAGCCACCCAACCGGCCTTTCCGTAGTAAAACACCATGTAGGCAAGAACCAGTATAAAGGCAATAACCAATGAGGCTATGCCAGCTGTTCTGGCTTTGGAACCCAATGAAGGCCCTACCATAGCCAACTCAACCACCTGAGTGCGGGTTGGAAGTTTCCCTGATTTTAAGATGGATGCCAACGATTTGGCCTCATCAAAGTTGAAATTGCCAGTAATGCTAGAGGAACCGCCACTGATTTTATCTTGTACGGTAGGGGCTGAATAAACCCGATTGTCCAAAACGATAGCGATGGATTTTCCTTTGTTTTTCTCGGTAATTTTTGCCCAACGTGAGGCCCCTTCACCGTTCATTTCCATCAATACTTCGTATCCACCGGTTTTATCATCCGCATTAAAACGCGCATCAACCACAACATCTCCTTCTAAAGCTGGACTAAAATCTCGAGCATCTGAGCGCAAGGCATACAACTCAAACTGACCTTTGCGCGGATCGTCCGGTGAAACACCTTCAAAAGGCTTATTGCTCCAACGCAACACCAAATCGGCAGGAAGTAATTTTTTCAAATCAGGGCGCGACAGCAAGGCATTGATGGCAATGGTATCGCGGGCTTGATTCAGGGTGAATCCCATCACCGGACCAAAACCATACGAGCGTTCTCCTTTGTCGTTCGAAACGATGTTGGGGAAAAAGTGCTTTAGTAAGCCCGCCGGAGACTGGTCTTCTCCCAAACCAGATTCCTCGGTCTTAGACGTATCTCCGGAACCAAAGGCCTGTTCGGTTGTATCGGCAACAGCCAGCGTTGAATCGGAAGAGCTGCTGTCGGCAGCATTAAGGCCTCGAGCCAAATTGGCCTCTTTATTTAAAATCTCAATGATTTGATTAAAGCCGGGACTACCTAAAATGTCGGCCCCCTCGTAGGTTAACCAAAATTCCAATTTGGCTGGAGCTTCCAACAAATTGCGAACTTGGTTCTCATTTTGAACTCCGGGAATCTCCACACGAATACGACCGGTGCCACCTACCTTTTGAATATTGGCCTGTGTCATCCCAAAATTGTTGATCCGAGCGTCCAACACATCAAAAGTTCTGGAAAGCGCATAATCCGCTTCGTTGCGAAGCAAGGCAACAACTTCCTCATTGTTCATTTTTCCATTGATGGACTTTTGATTGGCGTGTCCAAACAAACCTGGCGCAGCCAATTGCACACCGGGGTTGATGCTTTCATAGGATTTGGCAAACAAATCCACAAAGTTCTCTTGGCTGGTTTTTTGTTCTTGCAGTGCCTGGGCAATGGCTTTTTCAAAACCGGGGTCTTGAGGATTATTCGCCAGTTTACGCAACAAATCGGGCAATGACGCTTCAAGAGTAACGTTGATGCCACCCCGAAGGTCAAGACCCAAATTCATTTCACGCTTTTTTGCCTCTCCATATGTCAGAGTAGGTAGGAAATCCCATAAGACCGATTGATTTTCATCATTGGCAATGGAATCTAAATAATTGCGCTGTTTAACCACATCTCCACCTGACATATCCAAGGCCGCTGATTCTGTGGCATTGGTAAGTACAGTAAAGGTTAAATGGAACAGGCAGGCCAACCCCAACAGAATGGCGAAAATCCGGATGACTGCTTTATTTTGCATAATTTGAGATATATGTGCAGAATTCGCTATAAAAAATGAACGCAAAGATATACTTTTAAATAGATTATGCGAAGATTCTTCCCGACCTTCTTGGCCCTTATTTTGATTTGGGCCTCTGGCACAGCCCAACCTACACCCGCATTCATGGAAGGCGGTGGGCCTGCCGTACTCCACAACTCCGATACGCTTTTTCTAGCTTGGTCTGGCGGCTTGCACAATCCACAAGTTGGAGCAATGGACTGGAATGGCGATGGAGGCTCCGACATTTGGGTGTTTGAAAAAGTGGGACAACGCTTAATCCCGCTGGTGTACCATACCGCTTCCGCTCAGTGGAAATACCGTCCCGAATTCCGACATGTGCTTCCCGGCTTGCGTTTTTTTGCCTTGCCCGTAGATTGGAATCAAGATGGGAAAATGGATGTGGCTGCTTACCGCTGGGACGGATTGCAGGTGTTCATCAATGCTACCCCTCCCGGACAATCCGCCCAATTCAATCCGCCCTTACGCTGCATTTCCCAATACGGCATTGGAAGCAGTGGCTTGTTCGTGCCACAAGATGACATCCCGGGAATTGCAGATGTTGACCAAGACGGCGACGTTGATGTGCTGACCTTTCCTCTGTTTGGCAACTGCTTAGAATGGCATAAAAATTTAAGCGTTGAGACTTTTGGCACCCCTGATTCTACCAATTTTGAACTGAGCAGCCCCCATTGGGGAAACTTTAAAGAGGGCGTCAACATCAACGCCATTGTTCTAAACGACAGCTGTCAAGGCTTAGGCGGCCTGCCCGGACCCTTGCACAGCGGAGCAGGCAGAGCCCTCTTGGCAGCCGATTTTACCGGAGATGGCCTGATCGACATTGCCATGTCAGAAGGAGGCAGTTTCAATATGGCTTGGATGAAAAACGGGGGTAGCCTTGCCCAGGCTCGAATGACAGAATTGCACACCGACTTCCCCGCTCCCTTTGGCGGAAGCCCCTTTTCCTTGGATGTTTTTCCCGCGGCCTTTTATACCGATGCCAACAACGACGCAATACCAGACTTAATCCTAGGTACCGCCGGTACCGATAGCCCATCTGATGCTTCAAGCACCTTTGTACATTTGAATTTAGGTGCGGAAAACCAACCCTTGTTGCCCGGCCAAGCCCAACCCTTTCTTCAACACCTTATGATGGATATCGGCTCTGGAGCCTATCCGGATGCCGGCGACCTGAATGCAGACGGAATTCAAGACCTGGTAATCGGTTCCTCTTCAAAAAATGGACAAACAGCCGCCCTCTATGCCTTACTTTCAAACCCGGACAGCAGCTATACTTTTGGGCCGCTGCCGGGAAACAACGGCAGCAATTTGAATACCTACGACTTGGTTCCGGCTTTAGGAGACCTTGACGCAGATGGAGATTTGGATTTGACCATAGGAACACAAACCGGAAGCATTTTACTCCTACGGAATATAGGCAGTCCCTCACAGGCTCTTTTTTCAACGAGCATAGAAACCCTGGCTCCCAATTTACCTCAAACCTATGCCGCGCCAGAATTATTTGACACAGACAACGACGGAGATTTGGATATGTTGGTGGGCGGGAGAGATGGCCGCGTGGCAGTGTACCGCAACGCAGGAAATCCATCAAACCCTCAATTCGGAACCGCAGAAACGCTCTTTCTCGGTCAAATTGAAACGGTTGACCCAAGTGTAGGCAGTTCCGGTTATGCCGTTCCACGATTTTTTTACAACCAGGGCCAACCTGAGCTGATGGTTGGCACCTACCGCGGTACCCTCTGCCACTATTCAAACCTGTTCCAATCTCCCGGACAGTTCAATCCGACGTTCACCCTGATAACCGATCGGCTTGGATATGCCGATGCAGGACTGCGGTCCGCACCTGCCGTCCTTGAGCGAACAGGCCAGGTATACCCCGACATCGCCCTAGGAACCGCAGCTGGTGGCTTGCTGTACTACAAGGGAATTGAAGGCGATTTACACCTTGAGCCCCAAGACCTGCCATCAACCCTACTGTTTCCAAATCCAACCCGAGCCGGAACACCCGTTCAGTTGGGCCAGAAGAACGAGAATCAAAACTGGTCGTTATACACAATTCTAGGACAAAAACTGCAGGAAGGGTATGGGTCAAGCATAAACACCAAAGGCCTTAAAACCGGCATATATTATGTGGTAACACTTAGCCAAAACGGCAACGACATCAGCCGCCTAGTGATTCAAAATTAGCATCAATTCCTCAAAACCCCCATTTGAGTTTTTATTTTGTTTATTTTCGCTTCACTTAGTATGTGGACTGAACCAAAATATGTGTCGAGTGGAATTGAAATCAGCCGACGGTTATTCAGTCCACATCGTAAAAAAGCCCAAACCAACCACAACCTTCACCTTTCTATTAGGTATTATTTGATTTCTGCATGAGCAACCTTCCCAATCAAACTCCGTACGATGTAATTTTAATTGGTTCCGGTATGGGCTCCCTAACGGTAGCGTCCATTCTCGGCCAATTGCAGGGAAAACGTGTACTGATTTTAGAGCAACACTACATCGCCGGTGGATTTACCCATACGTTTAAACGCGAAAAAGGGTATAAATGGGATGTTGGTATTCATTACGTAGGAGATTTAGAAGACGGCCACAAATTTCGGCGCCTGTTTGATTTTGTAACTCGGGGGGGTGTACGCTGGCAAAAAATGCCCTACATCTACGATAAATTTGTATTCCCTGATTTCACCTTTCAGGCCCCCTCAGATTTAGATGCCTTCCGAAATCAATTAATTGCCCAATTTCCACATGAAGAAAAGGCATTGATGCAGTATTTTTCTGATGTGGACCGGGCAGACGCATGGTATAGAAAGTACATTTTATACAAACACATTCCCGGCATGTTAAAGCCGCTGGTAAAGCCATCGAAGGCCGACACCACACTCGCTACCAGCAGCACCAAAGAATACCTCGACACGCATTTCAGCGACCAAAAATTAAAAGGGCTTCTGACCTCTCAGTGGGGAAATTATGGCGCAGTTCCAGGGCAATCTTCCTTCGCCAACCACGCCATGGTAGTCCGGCATTTCTACAAGGGCGGATACTACCCCATTGGCAGCTCAAAAACCATCCTTCAATCCATTGAACCCATCATTGAACACTATGGGGGCGCGATAAAAATCAACCACCGAGTTGAAGAAATTATTCTGGAAGGAAATACCGCCGTTGGGGTTCGAGGCATGCAAAAGAAAGGGAAAGATTTTATCCCCTTTGAATATTATGCTCCTGTTATTGTATCTGATGCCGGCGCTTACAACACCTATTGTAAATTGCTGCCAAAATCAGCCCCGGTTGAAGCACAGCGAACGGATTTAAGCGCACACCCCAACGGGCTTTCCCACCTTTGCCTGTACATTGGCTTTAAAGAAAATCCGGAAACCTTAGGATTCAAAGGCGAAAACCATTGGATATTTGATGGCTACGACCACGATGAATTGTATTCGGACCTAGATGCCGTTACCGAAGACCGAATGCGCATGGCATTCCTTTCATTCCCCTCATTAAAAGACCCGGAATCAAAAGCACATACCGGCGAAATCATCACCTTCATCAGCTACGATTATTTCAAAAAATGGAGCACAGAACGCTGGAAAAACCGGGGCGAAGATTACGAAGCCGTCAAGCAAGAAATTGCTGAACGCATGCTCAACTTCATCGAAGGGAAGTATCCCGGATTTAAAGATTTGGTGGATTTCTATGAATTATCTACCCCATTAACTACCGAACATTTTACTCTGCACCGCAATGGGGAAATCTATGGCATGCACACCACCCCAGACCGATTGCTTAAAGACTGGAATCAGGTAAAAACCCCCATCAAAAATTTGTACTTAACCGGCACCGATGCGGCTGTTCTTGGAGTGGCAGGAGCCTTCACCGGCGGCGTATTTGCCTCGGTAGAATTAATGGGAAAAAGCCTTGGCCTATTGCACTACATTAAACTGGAGAACAAAGCCCAAGCCTTTGCCAAGGAATTGCAGGCCAAAGGAATTCGAACCGTCTTTGATGAATCCAATTCATAAGCATGTCTCCGTTTAATTTATACCCCTCATTGTTCTAAGCCGAACCTGAAAAATTATGTTGTTCGGCGCCCCAACCATAAACCTGAATTTAATCTCTGAACTGGAACGTCAGACTCCCAATCTAATCGTTTGGGCCGTTCCCGCCATGATTTTATTCACCCTCATTGAAATTATTTTTTCATATAAAGACAATAAGGCCTATTATGAAAAACAGGAATTGACGGGCAGCATTCTGGTAGGGCTTGGAAATTTATTGGTAAGCGCAGCGCTCAAGGTTTCATTGCTGTTGCTGGTGGTATGGATTTACAATCAAGTTCCCTGGAGAATGCACTTAAACTGGTGGACATTCCCCCTTTGTTACATTATATATGATTTATGTTCCTATTGGGCACACCGCATTTCGCATGAGCAGCGCTTCTGGTGGGCTACGCATGTTGCGCACCACTCCGGCGAACACTACAACCTAGCCGTTTCGTTTCGATTAAGTTGGGTACAACATCTAAAAATCATATTTCTTATGCCCGTCTTGCTCATGGGCTTTCATCCCATCGTATTTTTCGTAACCAATCAAATTGCGGTGCTGTTTCAATTTTGGGTGCATACCGAATACATCCGAAAGCTTCATCCAATCCTTGAATTCCTTCTTGCCACGCCCAGCAACCACCGCGTTCACCATGGAAGTCAGGATTGCTACATTGATAAAAACTACGGAGCCACCTTTATTATTTGGGATCGAATGTTTGGCACCTACGAGCCCGAACACATCCCCGTGAAATATGGCTTAACCACTCCGATTGACAACAAGTGGAACCCCTTTTTCATCAATTTTCATGAGTACAAAGACATCTGGAAGGATGTTCAAAAGGCGAAGGGATTTAAACAAAAATGGCATTATCTGTTCGGTTCGCCCACTCAAATTGCCCAAGAAAAAAAACAGCAGCATTAATTTAGCCCTATGCTGATACAGAAACAGGTTAACCTACAACCCTGGCACACCTTTTCAACCGCCTCTACGGCGGCTGAACTGATTCAGGTAAGCAGCCAAAAAGAGGCCCTTGAAGCCATGAGCGCCTGGCAGGAAAAGCCGTATTTGGTGCTTGGAGGCGGCTCAAACCTGCTCTTTGTTCATGAAAAAATTGAACGGGTTTTGAAAATCAGTTTAACAGGTATTTCACCGGTTGAAGAAAACCCAGATTATGTGGTAGTGGATGTAGCTGCGGGCGTTTCCTGGCATGAATGGGTGATGCAAAGCTTGGAAAATGCCTGGTTCGGATTGGAAAACCTCGCCCTAATTCCTGGCCAAGTAGGGGCAGCTCCCATGCAAAACATTGGGGCCTACGGAGTTGAAGTGCGCCATTTCATTGATTCGGTGGAAGCCATTGACCGAAAAACACAACACATTCATCGCATTTCAAATTCAGATTGCGCGTTCGGATACCGCAGCTCTGCCTTTAAAACCGCCTGGAAAAACCGCTATGTCATCAGCTCTGTTCGCTTCCGCCTTGCCAAGGCAAAACACAACATCAACCATGAATACGGAGCCATAAAAGAAGAACTTTCGCAGATGGGCATTCATCCGGATGGGGCAAGCCCCTCCGAAGTGGCTCAAGCCGTTATGGCCATTCGGAAAAGCAAACTTCCTGATCCTAAGGAAATTGGAAACGCCGGCTCCTTTTTTAAAAATCCTTCGGTGGCTCCGGAACTGGCTGAAGCCCTAAAAAGACAGCACCCGAACATGCCGCATTATCCCTCTGAAGAGGCCGGGCGCGTGAAACTCGCCGCGGGCTGGTTGATTGAGCAAGCGGGCTGGAAAGGATTTCGGGAGGGCGATGCCGGCGTGCATGCGCGGCAGGCCCTGGTTTTGGTCAACTACGGCAGCGCGTCGGGGCAGCAAATCTGGAATCTGGCCGGGCAAATTCAGCGCAGCGTACAGCAGCAGTTTGGCGTTGAGCTGGAGCCCGAGGTCAACCCCATTTGACACAGTTAAACTATAGAAAAATTAGTAGAGGTTTGGGGCGGCCGCGGGCTTTCCGGGGCAGTACGCAGTAGTGCTGGGGGTGCTGCAGGGGCCGCAGTAGCTCCTCACGTCGCTCTGCCGCCCAAGCAGCACCGCCCCAGCTCTACCTTGCGCGCTGCCCTCGTCAATCCCTGCCGCAGGCAAGACCCAACTGGTAATATTCAATAAAAAACCAATTGTAGCCCAGACCTATTCCATGGGCCGAAGGCTTTATTCCCCGGGCATCAACTGCATGGACATGTGAAGCAATGCTTCGTCAGCGCCCCGGGCGGCCATCAATTGTGCCGAAGCATACAAGGGACTATCTGGAATGGAAATGGGCAGGCTAATTGCCGGATTTCCAGCTAAATTAGCCTGGACTGTAAACGCATCTTCCATATACATGGCAATGGGATCGGCATCCTTTTCCCCAAATTTAAAGGGCAAGTTCGGACTGGTTGGTAGCACCAACGCATCAGCGCCTTGCAGCAACGCATCGGTAGCTTCCCGAATTTTTCGGCGCACCCGTTGGGCCTGAAGATAATAGGCATCAAAAAACTTGGAGCTCAATACAAACGTACCGGTCATGATTCTGCGCTTCACTTCCGGCCCAAAGCCTTGACTTCGGCTAAGGCGGTAGGTGCTTTCCAAATCTTCAGCATCGGGGCTGCGGAAGCCATAATGAATCCCATCGTAGCGTCCCAGATTGCTGGAAGCCTCAGCGGTTGACAATACATAATAGGTAGGCACCAAACTCTCCAACAAGGGGAATGAACGTTCTTCTATGCTGTGGCCTTGTGCTTTCCAATGGTTTAAGGTCTGCTCAAAGGCCAATTTCACCTGAGGATTCATTCCTTTAAACTCCATGGCCTCCTTCAGCAGTACCAATTTTAGGGGTTTTGACGGAAAGGCTGCAGCGTCCCAGGTGGCATCCATGGAAGTGCTGTCTTGTGGGTCAGAGCCGGCCATGTAGGCCAAAATGGTTTCTGCATCTTTAACGGTATGGGTTAGTGGCCCGATTTGATCGAACGAAGAACCATAGGCCAACAATCCGTATCGAGATACCCGACCATAGGATGGTTTCATTCCGACTACACCACAAAAGGCCGCGGGCTGCCGAATGCTTCCTCCTGTATCTGTTCCCAGGGCGGCAACGCATAAACCGGCGGCTACGGCGGCGGCAGAGCCACCGGAACTTCCTCCGGGCACCCGTTGGGGGTCTAAGGGGTTTAGCACAGGGCCATAAAAGGACTTTTCGTTCGAGCTGCCCATGGCGAATTCATCGCAATTCACGCGCCCTATAACAACGGCTCCTGCATCCAACAGCCGTTGCAAGGCCGTGGCAGTAAACGGGCTGGTGTAGGTTTGAAGCATACGGCTGCCGGCCGACATCCGGTGTCCTTTAAAGGCAATGTTGTCTTTAATTGCCAAAACCAATCCCAATAAGGGAAGCTGAGCTTTTTCTTCAGGGCTCAAGGCATCTTGCGCCTGAGCCTGAGCACGGACTTCATCGGAAAACACTTCCAAGAACACATTCAACTGGGAATGCGCTTCAATCCGTGCCAAAAAGGAATCTACCACTTCCACCATTCGCCCTCCGGCATTCAGGTGGCTTTGCACATGACCCAACGAGGTGAACTGCATGGAATCAATTGTTTTTCGTGGGCGTACTTTCTTGGTTGTCTTCGCCTTTCACTCCGGTTTTAAATTCGCGAATGCCTTTACCCAGGCCTTTCATAAGCTCTGGAATTTTGCGTCCACCGAACAGAAGTAAAATGGCCAATACAATAAGAAGTATTTCCCAGCCTCCAAATTTGCTCATAGTGCAATCAATTAAAGGGTAAAGGTAGGTATAAATTTGTGAGAATGGTGGCCCTTGGCCTTCCTTGGTTTGCTAAATTCAATGGCGAGCTATATCTTTAAGGAATGAGACAAAGCCTTTTCGGAATCGTACTTTGGCTGAGCCTGGTTCCTGTGCTATTTTCGCAGGTAGGAAGTCGGGTGGGCATTCATGGTGGCCCTATGATTTCTGAATTGCAGGCCGATGCCGGGGAAAACGTCCGGTATTCTGTACGTCCGCGGTTGTATTTGGGGGTTTTTCATGAAACTGTTTTGTCTGAGCACATCGGTTTATTGACCGAATTGGCCTATTCCGGTTTGGGGGGATTGCGTCGGCAGGATTTAATTGTAGATGGGGAAGTAGTTGGTCAGAGCGATTATCAGGTCAACTTAAACTACCTGCAGTTGCCGATTGTATTTCGGTTTAAAACCGGAGGAGAACGCCTTAAAATGTTTGCGGATTTGGGGGGATATATGGGCTTATTGATTACCGCCAAAGGCTTTTTTGTTGGGAACACCACCTTAGGAGATCAAACCGGCGCCCAGAATCTATACTCAAAATACCGCCCCTTGGACGGTGGAGTGCGGGCCGTGGTTGGGTTGGAATGGCATGCGGCTCCCGGCCACTTGCTCACGTTAGGGCTTCAGTTTCAACAAGGCTTGGCTGATATCTATGCCGGCACCTCACCACAAAACAACCGGCAGTATGCCTTGACTGCCGGATACTTCTTTGATTTTAATCCCTAAAAAATCCCACGAGTTGGGTCTTGAGAATTGCGCCCCTGACGGGCACGGAAAGCCCGCAGGCTGGTGCACGAACAGCGGTCGTAGCGAGGAGGCGAGCTTGTGAGCCACCGCAGCCCGCCACCGCTGTAGTGCAACAGCCGAGGACTTGCAGGGACGGCAGGACAGGCGCCCTTAAACACCTCAACACTCACCTTAAAGTGCAAAAATTCAAATTAAAAGAATTTTAGACATTCGCGGTTTATTTTTCTACTTTTGCTCCATGTTTGCGGAGAAAAATATTCACACCGAAGATGTTGGAGTTTCGGCCCTCAAGGTTTGGGCTTTGGCTCTGTTGGCCTTCGGAATGGATGCTGCCTGGCTGTATTTTGCCTATTATAAGGAGAATGTGCCAATGTCTTCGGCCAATATGATTATGACCGTGCTGACCGCATTTACAGGCATTGTTTTGATTTTAGCCATCGTTAAAGTGCAGATTCGCGTACGGGAAAGCGGATTGTACGTGCGGCTTTTCCCGTTTCAGTTTAAATTCAAACGCTTCCCTGCCGAAGAATTGGATTCGGTTGAAACGCAAGCCTTTGCTCTGGAACGCGAATTTGTGGGCTGGGGCTTGAAATTTAATTTTAAGACGGGCGATCGGGCCATTACTTTATCGGGCGACCGTGGATTGCGCCTTTTTTTAAAAAATGAACAGCAATGGTTTATTGGTTGCCGGGAAATTGAGCAAATGGAATATGCCGTGCGTAAAATGATGCACCGACCTGCATCCAACCAAGCCGAAGACCAAGAATAATTGCTGCCCAAACCGAACCCATTTCGGCT
>JAQCBQ010000027.1 GCA_027621385.1 Bacteroidota bacterium
CCTTTGAATTTGTCGAAATTCCACCGTGGAATTTTAACAATCACATAGTCTAAGGTGGGCTCGAACAAGGCTGTAGTTCCGGTAATTGGATTTTTAAGTTCGTCTAAGGTATATCCAATAGCCAGCTTGGCTGCAATGCGGGCAATGGGATACCCTGTAGCCTTACTGGCCAAAGCCGAAGACCGACTAACCCGCGGATTGATTTCTATGGCCAGGATTTCGCCGGTTTCTGGATGTGCGGCGAACTGTACGTTGCAGCCTCCGGCAAAATTCCCAATCGAGCGCATCATGTGAATGGCCATATTCCGCATACGTTGGTACACCGTATCGGGCAAGGTCATCGCCGGAGCCACCGTAATGGAATCTCCGGTATGTACACCCATCGGATCTACATTCTCAATGCTGCAAATAATAACCACATTGTCGTTGGCATCCCTCAGCAATTCAAGCTCAAATTCTCCCCAACCAAAAATGGATTTTTCAATCAATACCTCATGAATCGGACTGGCATGCAGGCCCCTGTCGAGCAATTGCTCAAAGTCGGCCCGTTCCTTCACAAAAGCCCCTCCACTGCCGCCCAGCGTAAATGAAGGCCGGATAACCAGTGGAAACCCAATCCGTTGAGCAATGTCTTTCCCTTCCAGCAAGGAATTGGCCGTAGCCGAAGGCGACACCGGTACGGCAATATCATGCATCAATTGCCGAAATTGTTCCCGGTCTTCGGTTCGGTCAATGGCCTCAATATCCACCCCAATTAAGCGAACTCCATACTTTTCCCACAATCCGGCATCAAAACACTCTTTACATAAATTCAGCGCCGTTTGCCCCCCCATGGTCGGAAGCACCGCATCGATATGCTCTTCGTTCAAAATGGCCTCGATTGATTCCGGCACCAAGGGCTTCAAATAAATTCGATCGGCCATCACCGGATCGGTCATAATGGTGGCGGGATTGCTGTTTATCAGCACCACCCGAATGCCCTCCTCGCGCAAGGCACGCGCGGCTTGGCTTCCAGAATAATCAAATTCACAGGCTTGTCCAATAACAATGGGACCGCTTCCTATAATTAAAACGGAGCGAAGTGAGGAATCCAAAGGCATACGTGGCTTTTGGATTTCAAAGGTACGAAACTTTCCTCAGGCAGGCCGTGGAGCATTTCTTTTTTTGGGCGGTGTACGGGCTTTCACCGGTTGTCCGCGGCTGGCGGAAGGCTGGCCCAGGGGGCTTGCGGGCAACCCGGCTCAATCCCTACCGCAGGCGCATCAAAAAAAATACCTGATTTTTCTACTATGCACATTGAAGTTCTAAAAATTAATGCCATTTTAATTGTCTGTATTATGACACTTTTTTTGACAATTTAATGCACCTAAATCTACACTCTCACTTTAGCCTACTCTATGGCGTTCATAGCCCTGAAATGCTTCTGAAAAAAGCAGCCGAACTGGGAATTACTCAAGCAGCTCTAACCGACATCAATGCAAGCTCAGGCATGGCCGATTGGCTAAGGCTGGCAGCAAACTACAACATTCATGCCGCCGTGGGCATCGATTTCCGCGAACGAAAAGGGCCCTACCGCCTGCACCGATACCTCACTCTGGCAAAAAACAACGACGGCCTTGCACAAATTAACGCATTGCTCACAAGCCATTTATGCCAAAACCAAATCCTACCTGACAGACCCCAACTCAATCAAGCCCATATTGTTTATCCCTTCCAAACCAAACTTCCTTTGGAAGAGTTGGCCGACAACGAATGGATTGGAATCCGCGAACAAGACCTCAGCCTACTCCAAAACTCTCCATGGAAAACCTCCTCAAAACTGGTCATTTGCGCCGGCGGAGATTTTTTCTGCCGCGAAGACCACCACCTTCACCGCTTGCTGCGCGCCATCGATTGCAACGAACTCCACAGCCGACTCCCCGACGACTGCCTTGCCGATCCCGACGAACGGCTGAAATCAGAAAATGCCCTCTGCCATACCTTTCGAAATTACCCCGAACTGATATTAAATACCCGTGAACTCCTCGCCGATTGCCATGTCAATCTCGAGTTCGGCGTTAACAAAAACCGAAAACACTTCGAAAAAAATGCCCGTGAAGACTTCCGAAAACTATATCAGGAAAGCTACGCCGGACTCCACCAACGCTACTCTCCTCCAAGCCCCACTAGCGTAGAACGCCTGGAAAAAGAACTGCACATGATTGAAAACCTGGGCTTCACCTGCTATTTCCTTATCGCCTGGGACATGATTCGCTTTGCAAAAGAACAGGGCTTTTTTCATGTGGGGCGAGGCAGCGGAGCAAACAGCCTTGCCGCTTACTGCTTGGGCATTACCGATGTAGACCCCATTGAGTTGGATTTGTATTTCGAACGGTTCATCAATCCCCACCGGGCAAATCCCCCTGATTTTGACCTGGATTTTTCATGGAAAGACCGAGATATAGTTCTTGATTACCTGTTCCAAAAATACCCCTCCGGCCATACCGCTCTTATTGCCACGTATCAAACATTTCAGGAACGCCGGGCCTTCCGAGAACTGGCCAAAGTGTTTGGATTGCCCGAATCAGATTGGGATACTGTTCTGAACTCAAACCACAGCGACCCCATCCACAAGGCCATTCGACATTTTGCCGCACGACTCAAAGACATGCCCGCGCACCTAAGCATTCATGCCGGCGGAGTCCTCATCTCTGAAAAACACCTTTGCCATTACTCCGCACTTCAACGCCCTCCAAAAGGATTCCCCATGGTGCAATTCAGCATGCTGGAAGCCGAAGACCTGGGACTATATAAATTCGATGTTTTAAGTCAGCGCGGACTGGGCCACATCCGAGATGCCATGGAAACCATTGAAAAAAAGCTCAACATCAAAGTCCCAATTCGCCAACTGGAACAACTTAAAGCCGACCCCAAGGTGCAGCACTGCATCGAAACGGGAAAAACCCTGGGTTGCTTTTATGTGGAATCTCCCGCCATGCGGATGCTGCTCAAAAAGCTAAAGGCCAAAACCTATCCCGATTTAATCGCTGCCAGCTCCATCATTCGGCCTGGGGTGGCAAAATCTGGAATGATGCGCGCCTATATTGAGCGCTTTCATCAACCCGACAAGGTAGAATACATCCATCCCGATATGAAGAGGCTGCTCAAAGAAACCTTCGGAATTATGGTATATCAGGAAGATGTCATTAAAGTGGCCCATCATTTTGCCGGACTTAGCTTGGCCGAAGCCGATGTATTGCGCCGAGGCATGTCTGGTAAATTTAGAAGCCGAGAAGAGTTTGCTAAAATAAAAGCACGATTTTTTGAATGCTGCGAAGCCAAAGGACATCCCTTCGAAATCGCTGAAATGGTATGGAAACAGATGGAAAGCTTTGCCGGCTATTCCTTTTCAAAAGCCCATTCAGCTTCGTATGCCGCAGAAAGTTTTCAAAGCCTTTACCTAAAGGCACACTACCCCTTGGAGTTCATCGTGGCTGTTATCAATAACTTCGGAGGATTTTACCGCACTGAAATTTATCTGCACGAAGCCCGGTTGGCCGGAGCCCACATCGAACGCCCCAGCCTAGAACATAGCCAGTGGTTAAGCCGCCTGGATGACAAAACCATCTGGCTGGGCTTTATTCACATCAAAGGTATCGAAGAACAAACCATCCAAGTATTGATCGATGAACGCAAAATAAATGGCAACTTCAAGAACATTGCCGACCTAAAAGCCAGAACAGCAATACGACCAGAACAATTGGATTTGTTAATCCGAGCCGATGCTCTACGCAGCTGGAATCAGGGTTGGAAAAGCCTGCTTTGGCAATCGGCCGCCCTGCCCAAGCACCAACAAGGAAAACAACCTTTGTTGTTCGAATCGCCCGCCCTTCCTGAAGTTATGCCCGAATTGCATTATGGTCCGAAAGACCGAGCATTGCAAGACCTAGAGCTGTTTGGATTTACCGTAGAATCTTTGTTTGCATTGGCTCCAGAGCCGGCCGAAGGATGCATACCAGCACATGGCTTCCAGCACCACCTTGGGCGTGAAATCCGAGCCGAAGGATATTTGGTCACCGTAAAACCCACCCGCACTCAGCAGGGCGAGCGCATGTACTTTGGCACATTTATCGATCGGGAAGGAAATGCCATAGATACCGTTCATTTCCCTCCGGTAGCCTCTCGATTTCCATTCCGAGGAAAAGGAGTTTACCTTTTGCAAGGCACGATTACAGAAGATTTCGGTGTATTACAACTAGAAATTCAGCAGATGCATTTGGCAATAAAAAACCCGGTCAACCATCAAGGATGACCGGGAAATGTTAATACAACAGAGTGGGCTTTTCGACCTTCTGTGGTTAAGATACCACCGCGCTCTCTTTATTCGCAAACGGGCGCTTCTTTTTCTTACTCCGCTGGGGCAAAGGCTCGCTCATCAGTTCAGCCACAAGCTGTGCTTTGGTAGGCCGCTCTTTCCGTTCTGTCAACGCAGGCCGTTCACGAGGCTTATCGGTCAAGGTAAAGGCCCGACCCGAGTTTCCGGCACGGCCTGTACGACCAATCCGGTGTATATAGCTGTCGTAGGTTCTTGGAATTTCAAAGTTAATCACATCTGAAACCAGAGGAATATCTAGACCACGGGCAGCCACATCGGTAGCCACCAATACCCTGATTTTTCCTTTGCGGAAACTTTCCAAGGCCCGATTCCTGTAGGCCTGGCTTTTATCTCCATGAATCTCGTCCGCGCGTATGCCCGCTTCTTTCAACTTTTGAGTGATTCGGCTAACTCCCCGCTTGGTTTCTGAGAATAAAAGCACTTTATCGCCGGCTTGTTCTTTCAACAGGCGAATCAAGGTTGCATGCCGCCCAATGTTTTCATCTACATACACCACCGCTTGTTCTACTTGGTCGCTTGGCGAACTTCCGGAATTCACCTGCACACGAACCGCATCTCCAGGCTGAATTCTACGAATTTCAGGTTCGATTTTACCTTGCACTGTGGCGCTAAACAATAAGGTTTGAGCCCGTTCTGGCATGGCATCGGCAATCATGTGAACATCTTCCACAAAGCCCATATCGAGCATACGGTCAAATTCATCAAGAATCAACGTGTTGAATCCACGTAAATCCATATACCCGCGCTCCAACAAGTCCATTAAACGACCTGGAGTACCGATCAAAATTTCAGGATCCCGCCGCAAATGACGCAAGTCATTCATAATGTCCGTACCCCCTGTAAAACAAGCTGTTTTAATGGAAGTACCATTAATTAAGGCCGCGGCATTGGTACCAATTTGATTGGCCAACTCGCGGGTTGGAGAAATAATCAACACCCGAATTTTGGGTTCAGATGTGATTTTGCGCTGAAGTAAGGGCAATAAAAAAGCAATGGTTTTACCGGAACCGGTCCGAGCTAAACCAATTACATTCTTTGCCTGCAAAACAGGATCCCAGGTATTTTCCTGAATCTCTGTCATGCGGTGAATGTTTTGCTTTTGAAGATTGCGCAACAAACGATGATGCAATCCCGTCTCTTCGAAGGTTCGGGTTTCAACAACAGGCCGCTCTTCTGGAGCCACGGCACTTTTGGTTAACATCGCGACCGATATGTTTTCTCGGTCATCAAACTTCTTTTTTCTTTTTTTCGGACCAGCACTGCCGCGTCCCTTAGAGAATGATCCCCCGGGCTTTCCCGAAGAATATCTTTTTTCTACCATGTGTGTCTGTTTTTATTTCTGCCGGAATTGATCGACTCTGCTTCAAACTTAAACGCTAATTGTCGAAAGAAAAGATAAACAGGCGGCAGAAAACTGATTTAGGGTACAAAGATAGTAATTTTTCCCAACTTGACGAACGGGCAAAAAAAAAGCCGACTCAAGGCCGGCCTTTTCTTTGCATTTTTTACTGATTAAGCAGCAGGAGCAACTTCAGCAGCAGCAGTAGTGTCAGCAGCAGCAGTGTCAACACCTGGAGCCTCTTCAACTACGATTGCAGATGAATCAACAGCATTTGAATCAACAGCTGGAACTTCTTCAGCAGCACCTCCACCGCAAGCAGCTAAGAAAGCTACAACGGCCATAGATAAAAGAACTTTTTTCATGGTTAAAATTGTTAATGGTTTGTTAATGGGGTCAAAGGAAAGAAAAATTTTAATTCCTACCAAAGAGATACGTTAAAAAGACAAAAATTTAGTGCAATATTTACACAATGTATGCATTTGAAGAGCGGCAACGGTTTAATCAATGGTGGATTTGGTTGATTGTAGCAAGCCAACCTCTATTTGTTTTTTTGTCGGAATCAACAGATTCGTTCTCCTTGGCCTCGTTGTGGCCCTTAGGTTTTACTCTGTTTATTGTGATATCTCTTCGCCTTTTTAAATTGGAAACCAGAATCCACGCCCATGGAATTTCAGTGCGTCTATTTCCAATTCACTTGAAATTTAAAACATTCACTTGGGATGAATTGGAATCCATTTCGGTTCGCAGCTACAACCCCCTCCGCGAATTTGGG
The DNA here is from genome assembly GCA_027621385.1 of Bacteroidota bacterium. GTDB lineage: Bacteria > Bacteroidota > Bacteroidia > CAIKAF01 > CAIKAF01 > CAIKAF01. The sequence continues at coordinate 6,490 of JAQCBQ010000027.1, forward strand.
GGCTGGGGCTATCGAAGCTGGGGCAGAAAAAAGGGCAATGCCTGGAACATTTCTGGCAACCAAGGCCTACAATTGCAATTTAAATCGGGCAAAGAGTTGCTTATTGGCACTCAGCAACCCGAGGCTATGGTCCAATGCTTTGAAAAATTGATTCAAGAATCCCCCAATTCAAGCATTCCTTTCAAGAATTTTAAATAAACTTGACCCATGATTAAATCCCTCGTTTTTACTGCAAGTCTTCTACTCTGTTCTTCAATCCTATTTGCTCAGGGGGGTGGAGCGGGGTTTTTCCATATTGGGGGCGCCCAAATTTCTGGTATTCCTTCCGCATCTTTACTCCCAGCTGGCGCACCCAAATTATCTGAAACCCATTTATCTGCGGGTGGCAGCGGCTATCTGTTGTTTAAAAAATGGATGTTCGGATTGGAAGGCAACGGCGGAATGGCCAGTGAAAATAGAATGGACACCCTTGGCATGGGGCGCACTTTTGGAACATTTCAATTTCAGGGAGGATACGCCATTGTGAATAAACCCCGACTTAAGGTATTCCCCCTATTGGGTCTTGGAGTTATGCAAAACAACTTGCGCGTCCGCCATATTCCAGCCAATCCGATAGATTTATCCAGCATTAATGCGAATTATGCCCTTCAAGAAACTCAATTCCAACAAACCAACTATGTTGCCTCCATAACCATGGGATTGGATTATGTGTTAAATAAATCAAGAGAATCAAGTTCTGGTGGCTGGATGATTGGAGTACGTTTACAGTACTTGGCTGGCTGGCCCGACAAAAATTGGACAATGTCCGGAAATCCCATCAGTAGCGCTCCTTCGGCTTCCCCGCAAATGCTTTCCCTTAGTGTGGTGCTGGGTGGCGGTGCCTTTAGCCACTAAAGAAATTCAGTTTCCAGAACTTGACTTTGTTATCCACCGCCAAAATGCCTTTCGTTCGGAGGCATCAACAAAGGGCTTCCACATTTCTTTCCACCAAGGGGTATTCTGCAGTTCAGGTTGAGCTGCCTCAACATGCTGGTCATTGGTGCTAACCACCTGATTATCCCGCTTCCACATTTCACCTCCTTCCGATTGCTGCAAGGAATCGGCAACATCAAAATGTTTTTTTGCGAGCTGAGGACGGCCTTTTCGCTCCAAAATAAGCCCCAAGTTGTTGTGCGTTATGGCATCTCCAGGGTCAAGCTCCAACGCCCGTTCATAATCGGCCTGAGCCCCTTCAGCATCCCCTAGTTTTTCTCGAATAAACCCCCTTGATGCATACCTGTACGGATTGTTCGGCTCAACTTCTACCGCCAAATCTAAATCCAATATAGACAGCGCCTTTTTACCCAAATGCAAATAGATCACCGCGCGTTCTGCCAGCAATTCGGGCTGACTCGGAAACAATTCTAACCCCGTACTCAACATTTTCAAGGCCGCCTCATGCTGACCCAATCGACTTAAACACATTCCCCGATACAAATAATCTTCATAGCAACTTGGAAGGTCTGCACCCAAAACATCCAAAACCTTCTGGAATTCTTTTTCCTGAAAAAGCAGCAAAACCTGAGAACGAATGGTGTTGAATTGATTGGCCATGTGAATATAGATGAAGCAAAATGGAGATTAAATGCCTGTATTGAAAATGCAGAAAGTAAATATACTGCTCTTCATTTGAACATCGGTTTTGCTATTTTTGTTGATTAGGTGAACCTATGATTAAAAAAGAATTAAAAACCTCGGGTAAGATAGGCGATTCCTCTGGCCGCTATCAAGTACATCCCTTAAAAACTTTGTTGTTTTTTTGCATGGCTGCGAGCGGACTGCTGTTTCTAGTCATGCTGTCGATGTACACCGCTCAGCGTTTTCACGGCGCAAATGCTCAATTGAACATAGAGTTGCCCAAGTTTTTTGTTCTGAGTACCCTATGCATTGCCGGATCTTCGGGTTTAATGATGTATGCCAAAAGGGAATTTAAAAAGGAAAACCTGCGTGGAGCCATCTATGCCTCTTCCTTTGGCCTCTTACTGGGGCTTACCTTTTTGGTATTTCAGGCCTTCGGCTGGATGGAGTTCTTTTCCTTAGGATTTGGTTTCCCAACCGTCAATGTGGCGAGTTCATACGTGTATGTGATTAGCGGAATTCACTTTGCACATGTTATTGGGGCCTTAATTGGGTTGACCTACATCCTGATTCAGCAGTTTAGAAGTCTTGGCGACCCGGTAAAAGAGCTGATTTTTTTCACCAATCCCTTCGAAAAAACCAAATTGGATTTGATTGCTACCTATTGGCACTTTACTGATATTGTTTGGTTAATTCTGTTCGTTTATTTCCTGCTCACTTTCTAATGCTATGGCCATGAACGAAAATCTGGACCCCAATCCTGAGCGCCTCCACCCTCAAGAAAAAGAAATAGAACAAACACTCCGGCCCTCGGCCTTTCAAGAGTTTTCAGGCCAAGAGAATGTGGTTGCCAATCTGCAAATTTTTGCTCAAGCAGCTCGACAACGACAAGAGGCCCTAGATCATGTTTTATTGCATGGCCCACCGGGATTAGGGAAAACCACCTTGGCCAATATTATTGCCAACGATTTGGGCGTGGGCATTAAAATCACCTCAGGACCGGTACTGGAAAAACCAGGGGACTTAGCTGGCCTTTTAACCAATTTGGCCCCCAACGACGTACTTTTCATTGATGAAATTCACCGGTTAAATGCCACTGTTGAAGAGTACTTGTACTCAGCCATGGAAGATTTCCGGATTGACATTTTGATTGACACCGGCCCCAGCGCCCGTTCCGTTCAAATTGCTTTACATCCATTTACCTTGGTTGGAGCTACAACACGCAGCGGTTTGCTTACGGCTCCGCTTCGAGCCCGATTTGGAATCAACGCTCGACTTCAATATTATTCTGCCTCCGTTCTTTCTGGTATTGTTCGTAGATCAGCCGGAATTCTAGGACTTGTTATTTCAGATGAAGCGGCTGAAGAAATTGCTCGAAGAAGCCGGGGGACGCCTCGAATTGCCAACGCTCTGTTGCGCCGAGTGCGTGATTTTGCTCAAATTAAAGGAGATGGCAGCATTACGCACGATATTGCTCGCATAGCATTATCAGCGTTAAATGTTGATGCATATGGGTTAGACGAGATGGACAACCGCATTTTAACGGCCATGATTTCTAAATTTAAAGGTGGCCCAATTGGACTTACTACCATTGCCACAGCGGTGGGCGAAGATTCTGGAACCATTGAAGAGGTGTACGAGCCCTATTTAATTCAGGAAGGATTTTTGGCGCGTACGCCCAGAGGAAGAGTGGTCATGGAAAAAGCCTACCATCACCTCGGTTTTCCATACCAAATTGGCGGAAGTCAGCCCGGCCTCTTTGATTCCAATGAACCATTCTGAACTGCTCATCCATAGGTCGGCCGTAGTTAAAAAAATTGCGCTGAACCTGGGCTTTGATGCTTGCGGCATTTCTTCCGCCGATTTTTTGGAAGATGAAGCGCCCCGCCTAGAGCAATGGCTCAAACAAGGGAAACACGGGCGCATGCACTACATGGAAAAGCATTTTGATTTGAGGTTGGATCCCCGTTTGCTAGAGCCTGGTACAAAAACCGTAATCTCTTTACTGTACAACTACTTTCCCGGCCATGAGAAAACCACGGCGGCCGATGCGCCCAATCTCAGTCGCTATGCCTTAGGAGAAGATTACCATTTTGTGGTTAAACGAAAGTTGAAGGAACTTACCCAACAGGTACAAGAAATCCTAGGTCCATGTTCAGGAAGGTACTTTGTTGATTCTGCCCCTATTTTAGAAAAGGCCTGGGCAGCCAAATCAGGGATCGGCTGGATTGGAAAACACAGCAATTTAATTTCACCCAAAAAAGGCAGTTACTTCTTTTTGGCCGAATGGCTGATAGATTTAGACATGGCCCCAGATCATTCCGTACCTGATTATTGCGGAGATTGTACGCGCTGCATCGACGCCTGTCCAACAGAAGCCATTGAACCCTACTCCGTGGACGGGAGTAAATGCATTTCCTACTTTACCATTGAGCTCAAGGATTCCATTACAGGGGTGAATCCCAATCAATTTAAAGATTGGATGTTTGGATGCGACATTTGCCAGGAAGTTTGCCCCTGGAACCGATTTTCAACCCAACACGCTGAACCGGCTTTTTTGCCTAAACCTGAATTTATGGACATGACCCGCACAGATTGGATGAACCTTAGCCAAGAAAGCTTTCAAAAGGTGTTTTCAAACTCTGCGGTAAAACGGACCGGATATCATGGCTTGATGCGAAACCTCCACTTTTTAGCCTCAGCCAACCCCGCTGAAGATGCGGAACACTAAGGCAGTTCTGGGAAGAAAAACCGCCGGGAAAACCATGGACCTACCCTACTCCAAATGTAGGCTACAACAAGATTGAAAATCAATAAAAATTGATGATTCTGCCAGGAAGAAGCCGCAAAATTAAAGGCTTCCCAGCCCATTTCCTTATGCTGGATGCTCATAACAGCAATGGGCAGTGTAACAAATAAGGCTAAGCTTTTAGCTGTTTTTAGCGGCAAAGGTATTTTGTACCAGATATATGAAGACAAGGCCGCTGCCACCCACATTAATAGCAGATGAAACAACATAAACAAGGCTACATCTGGTCCCATGACCTCAATGCCTCCAATTCCCTCCGAAAAAAGAAAATAAACTCCAGAGCTAAGGGCCCAGGCCGCTAAAAAACCGTAAAATATAGTTCTGCTAGGCACAAAGTTAAAGTTCAAGCGGGTTAAAAATAAAACGGGCCTCAGTTGGATTCTCAGGTACAACAAACAAACAACAATGGGTATCCGTAGGTTTATACGTAGAAATAAAGGCCTTTGCCTTTTCAATGGGAATGATTCCTTTTCGGATAAAATCCTCTGTGGTTGACACATACAAGGAAAACCCGTGTGTGCCCTCGCATTCGGCCAGCAAGGTAGAATCAGGAAAAGGAGGAACCGAAAGGATGTAAATTGGATATTTGCTGATGTCCTTTTTTAACACCAAATTCATGGAATCTCGAATCACAGAAGAAAAATCCCTGTAGGCTTCCTGAACCTGACTCAGCAGAGAATTGGACTCACTCATGCGCCAAAGGTACGAATAGCCGCAGAATGCCCAAGAAGCTGTTTTCCTTTGCGCTAGCGAATTAAGCCCTAATTCACCAAATCATAAAGCACATCCAGTTTAGGAGACAAAATAATTTCTGTCCTTCTATTCTTCGCCTTGTTCTCCGGGCTGTCGTTTGGCGCTACAGGGCTGTACTCTCCCTTACCGCTGGCCGTAATTCGAGTTTGTTGAACTCCACCATCCTTAATTAAAATCCGCACAATCGAAGTAGCTCTAAGCACCGAAAGATCCCAGTTGTCCTGCAAATTTGTGGATGGTTTCATGGGAACATCATCGGTATGCCCTTCAACCAAAATCTGCAACGTGGTGTCCGCGTTTAAGGCCTGACCAAGCTGGGTCAATGCCTTTTTTCCATTTTCTGCAACTCCAGTTGAACCCGAGGCGAACAGCAATTTTTCCGATAAGGAAACATACACCTTACCGTTGCGTACCTGCACTGTCAATCCTGCCCCTTCATACGATTTTAGTGCCTTGGCTACTGTAGTTCGAAGCGCTTGCATTTCCCGGTCCCGACGAGCCAAAATTTCTTCGAGTTCAGTTAGGCGCGCTATTTTCGCTTTTAGGGCTTTCTCCAATGCCAATACAGAGTCTTCACGCTGCAGCAATTGGGTTCGGGCATCCCTAAGTTGATTCATCATTTCTGTGGTCTCCGACTCTCTCCCCTTCAATAATTTACGGTAATTCTCTTCCAACATCTGATTTTGGCTCGTGGCCTCTTGAATTTCATGATGCAAACGACGCAATTGATTTCCTGTGGCGTTGGTATCTGACCTTAATCCTACAACATCTGCCGTCAATTGCTCATGGCTCAACCGTAGATTGCCCAATTCTCCGGCTTGATTGGCCGACAAAGCCAGTAAGCTATCAGACATACGCTGAAGCTGGGCCTTCTGCAATTCAAGTTCCTTAAACTGGCGGGAAGAAACACAACCACTTGAAATCAGAAGAATAAGCAAAACAGGATAGATGTACCGCATGATTTGAAATTTAAAGTCAAATTTACAGCTAATCCCCAGCCGAATCCACCGAATTTATAGGGTTTTTCAACATCAAATGGTTAATGTTGAAACCGGTTTAAAACTAAGGAACGAATACCTGAAGGCCAATACCCCTTCCCCAATCCAAAGCGAAGGCGCTCTTTCATTTTAAATTCGCCGCATTATTCCCATTCTGCAAATCAGGGAAACAGGAGGAAAAGAACACCGAAAGCTCCAACTTTAAGGTGATAATATTTTTATTGGATTTCCTTGACATCCCCTCACAGTTTGGTATCTTCGTGGTATGAATCTTCGCTCAAATCTCCGATATGCTGAAGATGTTCGAACCCTATTGTTCATTGGGACGTATTTTCTGCTGCTTATACTCGCCTGGACCTCCACCCATCAACCCTGGTATATTTGGCTGATATTTAGCGCCCTACTTTGCCTGTGGTCGTTTTTTTGCGCCACCATCGTCCACAACACCATTCATTCGCCGATATTCAGAAAAAAATCCTGGAACAAAGTGTTTCAGATGGTTTTAAGCCTCACCTACGGCCACCCTGTTAGCGCCTACGTTCCCGGACATAATTTTTCCCACCATCGGTTCACTCAAACCCCACTCGATTCAATCCGAACACAAAAAGCCCGCTTTCGTTGGAATTTCTTGAATCAGCTGTTGTTCTTTTACCTTATGGTTCCAGCTATTCTTAGGTCGGAACGCAAGTTCATTCGCCGAATGCGGGCAGAACGCCCAAAATGGTATCGGCAATACATCATTGAATCCATCATACTAAACACGTTTCGAATAAGTTTATTGATTTTAGATTGGAGGGCTTTTATCTGTTTTGTCTTAATTCCTCACCAATATGCAGCATGGGGTATTGTTGGAACGAATTATTGGCAACATGAAGGCTGCGACGAAACCCACCCCTACAACCACAGCCGCAATTTTACAGGAAAATGGCTGAATTTTTTTGCCTTCAACAATGGCTACCATGGCATTCATCATCTACGGCCAGGCCTACACTGGAGCCTTCTGCCAGAAGCCCATCGCCGATTTATTGCACCTCACATTCATCCAAATCTAGAACAAGAAAACCTACTGAATTATATTTGGAAAGCATATGTATACCCTGGAAAACGCGTTGATTACCTAGGAAATCCCGTGGTTCTGTCTCCACCACAACCAGACTTAGATTGGGTAGATCAAATCCCAATTTCCAAACATGAAAGTGATTTAGGTGCGGTTCGAGGATAGCCATTCTTCTTCATTTCACCCGAATCTGTACCAAGGTTTGGGTCTGTAGCCACCCCCATGTATCTTTGAGTGCTATGATCCGGGCTTTCCCTTTCTTATTTCGCCACCTTGGAATGCTTGGACTGGGCATGATTGCCCTTGGTTTATCCACTTCTCACTCCTTAATGTCCATTGGCTTAGGGCTGGCATGCCTTGGTTTAGTGGGATCGGGCCCCGCTCACCTTGGTTATCCAAACTCAGAAAAATGGTGGCTGCTTCCCCTCCTTTTTTGTTTGACTGCCCTACCCGCCTTAATGGCGCTTCCTGATCCGGCGGCCCTGCGCGAATTGCGACTCAAACTACCCCTATTGCTTCTTCCTTTGGCGTGGTACCACTTAAATCCAAAACCGAAGGAAATCAAGGTGCTGTTATGGGGCGTCGCTGTCGGCACCCTTTGCGCATTTACTGTCGGAGCTCTAAAATTTTCCGAAGCATGGCCTCAAGTACAAGCCCGATTATTCTCGCCCTTTATTTCAAATGTTCGAATGGGAATTCTTCTAACGCTAACAGCGGCCGGCTTATGGTGGGTTGACCGAAGCTGGCGCAGCTGGACCTTTATTGCCTTTTCACTCATCTACCTCCTATTCCTACAAGCCATCACGGCTATTCTGCTGTCTATCCTTTTAATCCCTGTGCTGCTGCCAACTAAAGGTAGACTTTGGGCTTTTGCCCTCCTCCTCCTAGGATCTTCTGCCCTTGGATTATGGACTTGGAGCATGTACCAACCCGATCCAGAACCTGAATTCTATCCGCTATACACCGCACAAGGCCATCCATATAAATACGATTTTAATGACCCTTCGATTGAAAACGGTAAGTACGTCTGGCGCTATGTTTGCCCCTATGAATTGCGAAAAGAATGGGCAAAAAGGAGCGTCGTTCACATCGATTCGGTTCATAACTTGAATTACCCAATCTATCCAACTCTAGTGCGCTATTTAACATCCCGGGGACTCAGAAAAGATGCCCAAGGCATTTCAGCTCTGTCTCCAGTGGAAATAAAAGCCATTGAATCGGGGGTTGCCAATTGGTTGGAATTGGAAAAACCTCCAATCCGAGCTCGATTGCATGAATTGATTCGGGACATGCATTATTACAGTAAAACCGGGAATCCCAACCACAAAAGCCTCCCTATCCGAATTGAACTTTGGAAAGGCGCATTGAATTTGCTGGTTCAACATCCTTGGCTGGGGATTGGAATTGATTCGTTGCGTCCGCAATTGGCTCATCATTTAAAACACATGGGCAGCACACTGCAAGGAACTTATAGCAACCTAAATCCCCATAACCAATGGCTTTTCTTAGCTCTCAGTGCAGGCATTCCCTTTTTGCTCCTTTGGCTATCCCTCTGGTTCTTTCCTGTTTTATTTTTAAAAAATTCATTGAATTCATTCTTTGTGTTTTTCTTTGCTATGATAAGCTTGGCCATGTGCACGGAAGATGTATTGGATACGCAGGCAGGGGTATTTCAAGTGGTATTTTTTTGGATTCTCACACTTCAATCTCCTGAAAGTGCTAAAAATTAAAGATGGATTTATTGGCTATGCCGCCTTTTCAGGGCTAGTTCATCTTTCCATTAAATTGGGCTGGGTTCTGGGCATGGAGCCCGCCGTACAGCGTCATTTAGGTACGGCAGAATGGGGACGGTTTTTCTCTGCCTACAGTCTGGCAGGTATGCTATTGGTTATTATTGATGCAGGCCTGTCCATTCACTTGACTCGGGTTCTTTCTACCCAGCCAGAATCCATGCCAAAAACGCTTAAACAGCAACTGGTTTTAAAATTTGGACTTTTTGTGCTGTATGGTTTATGCCTTTGGGCCGGACATGCTCTGCTGCAATGGCCAGACGATCAACTTGTACTTCTAATGCTACTTGGTGTTTTTCAAGGATTTTTATCCTGGAATGGTTTTCTTCGCATATTTCTGGCCGCCAAAGGTAAGTTTAGAGGCGAAGCCATTTTGGCCAATGTTGACAAATTCACCTTGTTGCTCGCATTGGGATTGGCTTTTGGTTTAGGCGCTGAAAATCTAATTCAAAATGGCCTGTATTATTCGGCTCTTTTGGCTGCAGTAGCGATTATTTCGTGGAGCCTAACCTTTTGGATTGTTTTTTCTCAAATTGGTATGTCAGGACAATGGTTTGCACTGTCAGACTGGATTTCATGGCTGAAGAAAGGACTCCCGTATGCGCTGTTAACCTTGATGATGGGCATGTATCTTCGATTGGAACTGGTGTGGATGCGCACCTTTCTTCCAGACGGTTCGGAAACCGATCAGGCAATGGGAATGTATGCCGCGGCCTGGCGACCACTAGAAGCATTTTTCCAATTTTCAGCCCTCTTCTCCATAATTGTACTTCCTATGGCCGCACGCTGGCTCCACCACAAAAAAGATGTAAGTACGTTATGGTGGACTGTTGTAAGCAGCATGGGACTTATGGCTTGGGCCCTGGCTGGCCTACTCTGGTGGGCGCCGCTTCCTCTGACTTCAGCACTGTACCGCTCAGACCTCATTCCTACGGCTCAAATTATGTCGGCTTTAGCTCCAGGTTTAATGGGCCTTAGTCTATCGCTCATTGCCGGCACCTTTCTTACCGCCGCAGGAAAAATTCGAGTTCTCATTGCTGTGGCATTGCTAACCTGCTGTGTTCAGTTCGCTGCAGATTGGTTTTGGATTCCCACAAACCATGGCATTGGGGCAGCATGGGCATTCTCACTGGGGCAATGGGTTTCCGCCTTGAGTTTAATGGGAGCCGCCTACCGTTTTAATCTCATCCAATTCCGGCAGTCAGCAGCGCTGCGCACCACCTTTTTGCTGGTCTGCTGCATTTCTTTTCCCGCCATGTTTGTTGCCCTGAACGGAGTCCCAAAATGGGCATGGATTTTCTTACCCCTTTTCATGGGCATCGCTGCGCCCGTCCTCATGTGGTCCATTTGGAAGCACTCCACCGACGTTTTGAATCCGGATTGATTTTTTTGGGCGGCTAACGGGCTTTCAGCGCTAGTACGCAGCAAAAAACCGGTTGGAGTTGGGCCAAAAGTAGCTCCTCACGTCGCTCTTTTGCCCTGCCTCCAACATCGGTTTTTTGCTTTGCGCGCTAGCCGCTTCAATCCCTGCCGCAGGCCCCCTCAAAGAAAAATTCATTTTTTTTTGCCAAATGCATCCGTTTGGTTCGAGGCGTGAAGAGGGGGAGCTTAGGGACGTGAAGTCCCTTTCGGGGTTATCGTTGATGCCAATACCGATTTCCTGAAGGCTACGCTTTAGCTTACCCAAAAAAGGGTGCCTCGCGCCCTTCGGGTCGCCAAACTTCTCCTACCATTTAATGGAATCTTGAAAATTAATTTGATTCCCTCCTCCTCTTTTCCTCTACTCCTCAAATCCCCTTCCAATTTCCTATCCTGTAAAAAGGATGAATTTGCCAGTTCATCCAGTCTCATTCCCATGCTCCCGCTTCCTGCACCAGCA
>JAQCBQ010000230.1 GCA_027621385.1 Bacteroidota bacterium
CTTACCTATGGCTCCGGTGTTGTTTGTAAACTACATCGTTTCCTTTGCATTTAGCGTAGTAATCACCAGCAACTGGCCGGGTTTTGAATGGTGGATGCTCAGTTCGGCCTTGCTGGGCCTGTTATTTATGGTTGTTTTTCAGGTTATCGCCCATTCTACCAATACAGCCGGCATCGGGTCAACGGCTACCGCATCTAAATTAAGTATGGTATGGCCCATTTTAGCCTTCAGCTTGTTGTTCGGCGAATGGCCAAACCCCTTGCAATGGATTGGGATAGCTTTGGTATTGACTTCGGTCTTATTGCCCTTTTTCATGAACCGTGAATCGGCCAAATCTTGGTTGCTTCCCCTCACCGTATTTTTATCTACCGGCTTGGTAGACACCCTAATTGCCTTGCATGGAAGGCCGGAGTGGGTAGCTCCTGAATTCAAAGAAGCCCTGTTCACCTTTATTTTTGGCTTTGCAGCGGCCACTGCCCTATTCCAATCCAGAAAGGAATTAAACAGCTTAAATCAGCCCATGGTATTGGGATTGGGGTTGATTTTGGGCTTGATTAACTATGGTTCTTTGTATTTCCTATTGGGCACCTTGGAATCGAAATTCTTATCGGGTGCCACCTTTTTTCCCGTCAACAACATGGGCGTGATTGCCCTCACCTTTTTAGCGGGTGTGGCCTTTTTTAAGGAGCGGCCCAGTTCTACCGACTGGATTTCGCTGATGTTGGGGCTATCGGGCTTGTTGGCCATTCTGTGGTTTTCTTAGGACCAATTTTTAGGGTTCAATACCAGGGATTTTAGTTTTGTGTCGCCCGCGGGCGGGATTGAACCGGGTTGCCCGCAAGGGGGCCGGCGGAAGCTGGCGCGCGGCGAGGAGGCGACTTTAGGAGCCACCGCAGCCCGCTGCCAGCCCGTCCGGCCACCGCGGACTAGCGGTGAAAGCCCGGTTACCCGCCCAAAAAAATCAAAAACTAAACCTAGGCCGAATGCAGTTCCAGCACCGTAATTTCAGGCCGAATACCCACTCGACCGCTGTAACCGATGCAGCCGGTGCCGCGGTTTACATACAATTGCGCCTCGCCCTGACGGTACAATCCAGCCCATTGTTTGTACACATATTGCGAAGGACTCCAGCGAAATCCCGGAATTTCAATGCCAAACTGAAACCCATGCGTATGCCCCGACAAGGTCAGCGCCACGCGGCGGTCTGGAATAATTTCAGCTTCCCAATGCGAGGGATCGTGAGACATGAGCAGAATGCAGGCCGACTCGGGAATGCCTTGCAGCGTCCGCGATAAATCTCCGTAACGTTTGAAATTCAAGTGGGCTCCCCAGTTTTCTACCCCGGCCAAATAAAAGGCTTCGCCTTCGGCTTCAAACAAGGGCAAGTGCCTGTTCAGCAGCAGGTTCCATCCCAATTGCTGATGCCCATCGTACATGGCTTCTAAATTGGCTTGCCGGGCAGCCGCATCCGGCCACCGGTAATAATCGCCGTAATCGTGATTTCCAAGCACGGAATGCACGCCCAGCGGAGCTGAAAGTTTGGAAAGAATAGGGATAAAGGGCTGGAGTTCCGCTGTAGTATTGTTGACCAAATCGCCGGTAAACAAAATTAAATCTGGAGATTGAGCCATCACCTCTTCCACCATCCGTTCCATGGTTGATGCGCTAAGCACCGAGCCGGTGTGGATATCGGAAATTTGAACCACCTTAAGTCCTTCTAATTTTTTGGGGAATTTAGGCAGCCTCAATTTGTGTTTAATGATTTGAAAATCAGAAGAAGTCCGTATTAAGCCATATAAAAAGGTAAACAAGGGCAAGGCCGCAGCCAGGGCGAAGGATTGGCGTAAAAATTCCCTTCGGCTTTCCTGAAGGTCAGTGGCCGCAGATTCAATTGGCTTGAACAGGTAAAAAACATGGATTCCGCCCACCAACAGAAAGGCCACAATTTTCGACACCATTACAATAAACAGCAGATTGCCCGACCACAGCGAAACCGAGCCCGGCAAAACAGAGCGCAGGAAGGCAAGAATGAGCAGCAGAGCAGGCAGACCAAACCAGAGCACAGAGAACAACGTTCGAAACTGCGGGGCTGGCCATTGCCTGAGTAGGCGGAATAAATAGACCTCTGAAAAAATCCAAAACGCCATAAAAACCATGGCCAATATCCAGCGTGGATTCATAGAAACTTAAGAATGAAGAGAAAAATGTTTAATCACCACAAGCAGTAAAATTCCTACGGCTAGAAAAATAGCCAAGCCGGTCAGCTGACGGTAATGCTGTCGAATTTGCTTCAAATCTTTCCAGTACAGCCAGGCCGTAGCCAGCAAAAAAACCACACTAAATGCAGCCGCAAAATACAAATGTCCAATTCCAATGCTCATGCCACGAAGGTAATACCTAATTCAAACAGATGGGCATGTAAAAAGTTGTCTGTATTTAATGAATTCAGGGATTTTTTGGGCGGCAATTCCGGCTATCGCGGGTAGTACGCAGTGGCAGGGTGGGCCTGCAGCCGCCGGGCAGTAGCTCCTAAAGTCGCTCTGCCCGGGGGCGCAGGCCAAACCCTGCCCCTTTGCGCGCTACCCCTGCTCTATCCGGGCCGCAGGCCGACTCCAACGAAAAGCCTTTTGAACAAAAGAATCGCCCCGCAGCGTCATTCTTTTTATTAGATTTGCCTTGCAAAAAATCGAACCATGAAACAACTTTCATATTGGATCTCTAAGTTATTGCTGCCCGGATTGTTCGCTTTGGCTGGCTTGGTTATGTTGATAACCGGATTAAATCCCGGCAAATTCCAATCGTTTTGGTATTTAACCTCCGGGATTTTTATGCTGCTTGGTTCGGTAATTTGGGGCTTATTGGTGGCAGGAAAACTCAGCATGCCCTGGGTCAGAAAATATGCCGCAGTGCTGTTCATTCCTGCTTTGTTGGTGATGGGTGGTATTGTGTACAGCATTCGCCGCAGCATTCGCTTTGAAGAAATTAAAGTAGAGCGTGAAACGGTCATTAAAAACAGACTTTTGAAAATCCGC
>JAQCBQ010000231.1 GCA_027621385.1 Bacteroidota bacterium
CCGGGGGCGGGCCTGGAGAACCTATTTAAATTTATGGCTGGTGTTTTTGGCATCCGGCATTTGGCATGGTGCCTCTTGGTCGTTCGTGGTTTGGGGGGCCTACCATGGCGTGTTTTTGGTGTTGGAACGGTGGTTTTTGCTGAATTGGTATGGGCGAATTGGACCGTGGATGCCTCGGCTGTTCACCTTTTTTATCGTCTTGGTCGGCTGGGTGTTTTTTAGAATTGAATCGCTGGATCGGGTATGGCCCTTTTTCCATCGCATGTTTGTAGAATCTGGAACCACAGCAATACCGATAGAGCCAGAGGTTTGGACCCGACTGATTTTGGGCTTGCTGTTTGCGTTTTGGGTCTTGCTGCCGGGCGGAGCGCGCGTTCAGCGCTGGGTGTATTATGGGCAGCATAGCCAGGGAAGACACCTGGCCATGTCCTTCTTCTCCTTACTCCTGTTTTGGTTTTGTTTGTCGGGTATTCTTGGATTTTCGTTTAACCCCTTTATTTACTTTCGATTTTGAAGCAGCTGGGGCATAAGCGAAGATGGTTGTGGTGGGGCTGGATGTTGGCCTTGAGTCTGCCTGCCCTTCAGGGCATAACGGGACTGATTCGACTAAAGCCTTTGCAGGGGGCGATTGAAGCGCCGGGCAAACCGGAAGGTGGAATTGCAGCCTGGTGGGATGGAACCCTTCAGGTTGAAGCCGAAGAATGGCTGAATGCCCATGTGGGCTTTTATCCTTTATTTATTCGCACCAACAACCAACTCAATTACACCTTATTTAATAAAGCCAAGGCAAAGGGGGTGGTTATTGGAAAGCAGGGTTATTTATTTGAAGAAAATTACATTAAGGCCTATTATGGTCTTGATTTCATTGGCCGCGATAGCATTTGCCGGCAAATGGAGCGATTGCAGTACATTCATGAACGCCTTCAAAAGCAGGGAAAATTGCTGTTGTTGGTTTTTGCTGCGGGCAAAGGCTCCTATTATTCCGAGTACATTCCAAAGGGTTGGGCTAGCCGTAGGGGGCCCAGCAATTATGCCCATTATTCCGCGGAGGCTCAGCAGCGGGGAATCCCTGTTTTGGATTTTCATCGGTATTTTCTGGAACAAAAAACCAAATCCAAATACCCACTGTACCCTCAGCTTGGGATTCATTGGAGCGAATATGGCATGGCCGTAGCGGGCGATTCCCTGATTCGGAGCATCGAAGCCCATTGTGGGTGGAGGATGCCTCGGATTTCTTGGGATGAAGTAGATTGGAATAAGCCTAAGGGCAGCGATTGCGACATTGCCGGAGGCATGAATTTATTTTGGAACATGCCTTCCTTCAACATGGCTTATCCTAAATTGAAGTTTGAAGTAGAACAGGGCAAGCGAAGGCCGGCTGTATTGGTGGTGAGCGATAGCTTTTATTGGGGATTATTCAATTTTGGAATTTCCCGAAGTTTTGATCCCGGGCATTTTTGGTTTTACAACCACGAGGTGTATCCGGAGCATTTTGATCGGAAAACCACCGTACAGCAATTGAACTTAGTGGAGGAGTTGAATCGGCACGATGTGGTAGTCATTATGGCCACAGAGGCCACGTTGCCGCGGCTGGGTTGGGGATTTATTGAAGCGGCGGCACAGGCCTTAAAACAGGAGGAGGGCCGTGGCCATAAAGGTTTAGAATAGTACATTGGGGACTTCGGCGAAGGTAGGCAAAGGGGCCTATGGCGTTTGGGGTTTGGTTTTCTAGCTTGTCCGGTTCGTACCACAGGGCTTAAATGTGTTCTACAATAATGTCACCCCTACGGGGTTCTGATGTTCTGAGCTCCAATCTTTCCAAGGGGGGCTTATACCTGGATATTGCCCTTTGTGGACTTTGTGCCAATATTGTGTTCTTTGCGGTAAAAAAAACATCAAGGCCCAACCGCCATTTTTTAACACAAAGGCCTCGAAGGTTCGCAAAGGAGCCTCGCAACCTAACTTGTCCAATTGGTACAACAAATGCGGCAGGGCAAGAAATTCAAACCGCTGGTGGCAAAGAAGTTATAAAACAATCAAAAAGGTGGACAGGTCAGGAATAAATTGAACCCTTAGGCGAAGGTGGCCAACCAGCCCTCTTTTAAGCAATCGGAGTGGTGGTGGTCGAGGCCGCCCATGGCATTTGGGGTACGGTTTCGGCCCATGGGAGAAATCAGGGTTATGCCGGGGCGGGCTCCACAGGCTTGAAAAGCCGAGCCCAAGGCCTTTCCGACGGCTTCAAGGCTCAATTTATAGCGCTTAATACTGGAGTGGGCCGCTTCGGTACTGCTAAGAATTAGGGCGAGGTGGGCTTGCTTTTCAATCCATTGGGGAATGGATTGGATTAGGGCTAAATCTTCGGCAAGTCCTCCGCTTTGGTTGCTGAATATTTTCCCTGAGCCGGGGTCGAAGCCGTTTTGTTCAAGGGCATATTTGGCCAGGGTGCGGTGCCGTTGGGGGTCCATGCCGGTATAATTCAAGGGCTTGAACGATTCAACGGGGCCCAAGGAAGGAAGAGGTGTTTGTTCGTGGACGTTCCAGCCGTCCAAATCGGCGATGTGTAGTGCAATTCCGCCGGAGAAAACCACCCATAGGCGGGATTCGCTTTTCTTTTTCGGGTCGCGCAGGGTTTCGGCCGAGGCCAAACCGGGGGCCAAAATGGCGGCTGCTCCAATTGTTGCCGTTTGGCGAATAAATCGACGTCGGTTCATCATGTTCAACTCAATTTAATCGTTAGTCAGGACAAGGTACGAAATTGAGGTCAGTGAGAGGCAGAACGTTGGCTTTTGGGTGGGAGGGAATACCATCGACTTTTCTGGCGTCTTGGTTTTCACACCATGCAGGATTTACTATAATGATGCCGGCTTGATCCCGGAATTCCCAATCGGTCAAGCAATTGCGTTTGACTTTCCTGTTTAAAATACGGATTGTTCTAAGCCGAACTCCTCCATCATAATTTTTAAATTCGGATTTTTTGCCACGAGATCATTTAATCTGCTTTTATAATGCGTAGAAGCATCTTGG
>JAQCBQ010000232.1 GCA_027621385.1 Bacteroidota bacterium
TGTTCAGAACTCAACTCCGTGTGAAGGGCAACAGCATAGGTGTTTTTTGGGAAATACCCACTGTACACCAACCCCCATTTAGACCAAGCATCCCGTTCCGGTTTTGAAATAATTCGGTCGAATTGAAGTAGGTAATATCCTTGCTTCCAAACGGCTTGAGAACTTAGGTTGTTCTGCTGAACCAGGGTTCCGGTTTCCAACAGCGTTTGGGCTTGAGTGTGCCCAATGCCAACAATGGCCAACAGAGCTAAAACTAGGGGTCGTAATCGAATCATGGCAACAAATCTGCCTTGAAATTACGAAGAAAATAGTTTAGCCGCCTTGATTTTTTATTCCTTAACAGTCTTAATGCATGCCAAGAATACTCCTATGGCTATTTATTTAAGGCTTACAGCCAATCAAAGTACCTGTTCGGAAGCCGGGTTTTCAATCCAAACCAAATCCAAGGGCTGGCGGTTGACCATTGGCTGTTGGTTTGGCTGCGGTGCAGCATGCCCAATTCAACGCGCAATCCGCTGGCTGGATTCACCAAATAGGAAGCCGTGGTTTCCACAAAAACAAATTCGGTGGTCAGGCCTTGGCCTACATAATTGCCGTAGGAACCAACGCCATCCGGGCCGTCAATGTTTCCACCCCAGGGAGCGCTGTCGTCCAGTTCAAAGATATTTCCACCGTAGTGGATTCCATCGTTCGGATCTAACCCTTTTTTGGCATAGCTGAGCCGGCCTCGAAAGGCAAATCGACCCTTCGTGTATTCAAGGCCTGCGTTGATTTCCCAAAAATTAGAACCCATGGGGTGGGCTAGGGGTTGGTTGTAATGCCCGTAGTTGCTGGCGACCGATTTAAAGTGGCTGTACATATAGGGCCGAACCAGATTGAATTCAGAACGCAGATGCAGGTTCTTTAAGCCAAAGGCATCGAAATATTTTAATCCTGCCTGAAAGGCTTGCTTGTTGGCTCTCCAACCCGGATAGGGCTTGCCCAACATGGCGCTCAAATTAAACTCATCCAAAACCACCTGACCATAAAATTGGTAGTGCTTCAGAAAATTCCAGCGCAGGTTCAAGCCCAGCAAGGCATTGTCTTCTGACCCCAATCCGAATTCCACCGGGCGGTAAAAAATAACAGGATTCAGGTAGTTGAAATCGAATCCCCGGCTGTTGCCTAAAGAATCAACTCCGCCCCGCCAAATAATGGATTCAAACAAGCCAATTTCCAATCCGTCCACGGGTTGGAAAATCAGGTAATGAAAGGTGCCGAATTTTTTATTTTGAATTCCATCGGCTCCGCCCGATTGCATCAAAGGGCTTAGATCGGTGAATTCGGCCCATAAATTCACGTACTTAAATTTCCAGATTTCGGTTTCGATTTTGAAATAGGGGTAGTTAAATCCGGCATCCGACAAAATATGCGACCGGTATCCATCTCCAATAAAGTGCTTGCCATGCCCCAATTCAAAACCAATAAACTCTGTAGGCTGATATCGAACATAGCCCGTGGCGAAGGCAAAGTCATGGCCGTTGGTGCCAAAGGGTTTGGGTCGGCCCATGCCCGGTGTTACCCGAGCTGAATCTACAAAGCGCTGTACAAATCCGGCAAAAACAGCCTGATTTTCATAAAATTCCGTATAAAACGACACTTTCGAGCCCAAATTTCCCCGGGCCGTTAGTCCCCGGCTGTTGTTCCAGGTGCGGCGTTCACCGTTGTCTGAAACCCCAACAGTAAAATCAAAGGCAGGATTGATTTCCAGGGCAAAATTTTTGGCATACACCCGGACTAAATCTTCTGAAAACAGCTTTCGTCCAACAAAGGTCCGGGCAAATCTCCACTTTAATGGAGCCGGAGCAATGGCAGAATCCAACGAAACCACAGGCTGAATGGCCGAGGTGCGGTAGGGTTTCATTGAAGTGGCCAGGCCCATGCCTTTGCGTGTCATTTCGCGTTCGTAGCGCAGCTGATTGAAATGGTCAAAAGGAACGTGGTAATGCTGCGCCAGCAACGTGTTCAGGCTCAGCATCAGAAAAATAGAAAGGGAAATGCGCAATACCATGGGTAGAATTTCTGCTCAAAGATACAAAGGTCGCGCACTTGTCAAGCCTGGAATGCGGATGAGGTCGGCGATCGTTTAATTTTCATGGTGGGCGGCTGCCGGGCTTTCAGCGCTAGTCCGCGGTTGCCGGGGGCTGGCCCAGCGGGCTTGCGGTGGCTCCTAAAGTCGCCTCCGCGCCGCGCGGGCCAGGCCCCGCCACCCTGGCGGGCTAGCAGCTTCAATCCCTGCCGCGGGCGACTCAAATCTAAAACTCATGTCAGACTAAGGAACCACGGTAAACTCAATCACCGAAATGCTGTGCACATTTTGGCCTGGGGCCAAGGTACTGCCCGCCGGCAACCACAGCGGAAGTTTTTGCTCCCATACGCCATAGGTTATGCCGTTGTATCCCCCATTGGATGACCTTGTTGCACGAACGGTAAATGCATTCCCATCAATGGTAAGTTGGTCATTTTGATTGCCTCCCATAATGTTGGTTGGGGCCGCACTGTATAAAATGGATTCCAGCTTCCAAACTTTGTTGGCCGGAACGGTTTGTGTGGCAGAAACAACCAACACTTGACTAAACTGCAGGGTTTGGCTGTGCAGTTTCGTTGCAATGGGTATAAGGATAAAAAGAAGTAGAAGCAGTTTTCGCATGGGTATCTGGTTGTATCGGGGTATTTTTAAGGAACCACGGTGAATTCAATGACTGAAATACGGAAAGTATATAAGTCGGCCGCCAAGGTTGTACCTGCCGGCAGCCAAAGGGGCTGATTGAAACTGTACATAGTGGAACCATACGACTGCCAGCCCGAAATTGCAGTGGTATGATTGTTAATCGAAATTCTGCAAGCCCCTGAACTGTTATTAAACATAGTAGGGCCATGGGGAATGACGGCCTGCACCTTCCAAACTTTATTTGCGGGCACCGTTTGTACGGTTGAAATAAGCAACACCTGACTAAATTGCAGGGTTTGGCTGTGCAG